>DASXMK010000064.1:0-6045 GCA_036495705.1 Caulobacteraceae bacterium
CGGGCGATCCGGCCGCCACCGCCGAGTACGCCGCCCCGGTGATCCGCCAGCTGATCGACTCAGGGATTCCGGTATTCGGCATCTGCCTTGGCCATCAGCTCCTGGCCCTGGCCCTTGGCGGGACCACGCGCAAGATGGACCAGGGCCACCACGGCGCAAACCACCCGGTGAAGGACCTGGACAGCGGCCGGGTGGAGATCGTGTCGATGAACCACGGCTTCACCGTGGATCGCGAGAGCCTGCCCGCCGGTCTGACCGAGACCCACGTCTCGCTGTTCGACGGCACCAATGCCGGGCTGGCGCTGGCCGGCGCGCCGGTGTTCTCGGTCCAGCACCATCCCGAGGCCTCGCCTGGGCCGGCTGACGCCCGGGGGATTTTCGGCCGTTTCGCCGCGCTGATGGAAACCGCGGGCGCGCGGCGGCGGGCATGAAGCCCTTGCCAGCCTGGCCGGAAGGCGGATAGAGACGCGCCCATCGAATTCGATTGGGTTCGGCCGCTCTCCCCCAGCCCCCAATGGGGCCTTCGGACCCGCCTTCCGATCCTCGCCGTGTTTGATCGACCCCGCCAGTCTCGCCGGGGCCGGGACTTCTTCAAGGATATGATCGACATGCCAACCGGCACCGTAAAATGGTTCAATGGCCAGAAGGGCTATGGCTTCATCCAGCCAGATGCTGGCGGCCAAGACGTTTTCGTCCACGTTTCCGCCGTTGAGCGCGCGGGCCTGGGCGCGCTGCGCGAAGGTCAGAAACTCTCCTACGAGCTGGAGAAAGACCCCAAGAACGGCAAGCTGGCCGCAGGCCAACTCAAGGGCTGAACACCGCTACCGCGCCCACCCCTGGCCGTCAGGGGTGGGCGCCCACGGCCCCGACTTGCGCCGGGACGGGGCGCCGGCTACACGCGCGACTTAAGCTGAAGTTCAAGCTCTCCAACGCGCCGCCCGCGCGTCCCTCGCGCGCGAGTCCAAAATGCCCAGACGCACCGACATCGCCTCGATCCTGATCATCGGCGCGGGACCGATCGTGATCGGCCAGGCGTGCGAGTTCGACTATTCCGGGGTCCAGGCGTGCAAGGCGCTGCGGGCCGAAGGCTATCGCGTCGTCCTGGTGAATTCCAATCCGGCGACGATCATGACCGATCCCGAGATCGCCGACGCCACCTATATCGAGCCGATCACCCCGGCCATGGTCGAGGCGATCATCGCCAGGGAAAAGCCCGACGCCCTGCTGCCGACCATGGGCGGCCAGACGGCCCTCAACACCGCTCTGGCCCTGGAGCGCTCGGGCGTGCTGGCGGCGCACGGCGTCGAGCTGATCGGCGCCCGGGCGGAGGTCATCGACAAGGCCGAGGACCGACAGAAATTCCGCGACGCCATGGACGCCATCGGTCTTGAGAGTCCCAAATCCCGGGCCGTGCGCTCGCTCGAGGCGGCGCTCGAGGCCCAGGCCGAAATCGGCCTGCCGGCCATCATCAGGCCCTCGTTCACCCTGGCTGGGACCGGCGGCGGGGTAGCCTACAACCTCGAGGAATTTCGCGAGATCGTCGAGCGCGGCCTCGACCTCTCGCCCACGCGCGAGGTGCTGATCGAGGAGAGCGTGCTGGGCTGGAAGGAGTTTGAGATGGAGGTCATCCGCGATGTCGCGGACAACTGCATCATCGTCTGCTCCATCGAAAACATCGATCCCATGGGTGTGCACACCGGCGACTCGGTGACCGTCGCCCCGGCGCTGACCCTGACCGACAAGGAATATCAGCGCATGCGCGACGCCTCGATCGCGGTGCTGCGTGAGATCGGGGTCGAGACCGGCGGCTCCAACGTCCAGTTCGCCATCAATCCCGCCGACGGACGCATGGTGGTGATCGAGATGAATCCGCGCGTCTCGCGCTCCTCGGCCCTGGCTTCCAAGGCCACCGGCTTTCCCATCGCCAAGGTCGCCGCGCGCCTGGCCGTGGGCTACACCCTGGACGAGCTGACCAACGACATCACCGGGGCGACGCCGGCCGCGTTCGAGCCGACGCTCGACTATGTGGTGACCAAGATTCCACGTTTCGCCTTCGAGAAGTTTCCCGGGGCCGAGCCCTATCTCACCACCCAGATGAAGTCCGTCGGCGAGGTCATGGCCATCGGCCGCACCTTCGCCGAGAGCCTGCAGAAGGCGCTGCGCGGCCTGGAGACCGGCCTGGCGGGACTGGACGAGATCGAGATCCCCGGGGCCCTTGAGGCGGCCACCGGCCGTGGGGCCATCCTGCGCGCCCTCGGCGTTCCCACCCCCGATCGCCTGAGGGTTATCGCCGAGGCTTTTCGTCACGGCCTCACGGTCGAGGAGATCGCCCAGGCGTGCGCCTACGAGCCGTGGTTCCTTCGGCAGATCGAGACCCTGGTCGCCCAGGAGGCGCAGGTGCGCGCCCACGGCCTGCCGGCCGATACGGGCGCCCTCACCCGCCTGAAGGCCCTGGGTTTTTCCGACGCGCGCCTGGCGGCCCTCACCGGTCAGAGCGAGGCGCAGGTCCGCACCGCTCGCCATGGCCTGGGCGTTCGCCCGGTGTTCAAGCGTATCGACAGCTGCGCCGCCGAGTTCGCGGCCGTGACGCCATACATGTACTCCACCTATGAGACCGGCGCGCTCGGCCGGCCGCCGCAGTGCGAAGCCGACCCTACCGACCGGCGCAAGGTCATCATCCTGGGCGGCGGCCCGAACCGCATCGGCCAGGGCATCGAGTTCGACTACTGCTGCTGCCACGCCGCTTTCGCCATGGCCGAGCTCGGCATTGAATCGATCATGGTCAACTGCAACCCGGAGACGGTGTCTACCGACTACGACACCTCGGACCGGCTGTATTTCGAGCCGCTCACGGCCGAGGACGTACTCGAGCTGATCGCGGTCGAGGCCAGCTGCGGCCAGCTCATGGGGGCCATCGTCCAGTTCGGCGGTCAGACCCCGCTCGGCCTCGCCCCGGCGTTGGAAGCGGCCGGCGTGCCTATCCTCGGCACGTCGCCCGACGCCATCGACCTGGCCGAGGACCGCGAGCGTTTCCAGCTGCTGCTGCATCGGCTCGGAATCGCCCAGCCACAAAACGCCATCGCCCGCACCGCCGACGAAGCCCTGGCCGGAGCCCGGCGCGTGGGCTTTCCCGTGGTGCTGCGGCCCTCGCACGTGCTGGGCGGCCGGGCCATGGAGATCGTGCGCGACGAGGAGCATTTCGCCCGTTACATCCGCCAGGCGGTCAGCGTCTCCGGAGACGCCCCGGTGCTCATCGATCAATACCTCTCCCAGGCGACCGAGGTCGACGTCGACGCGCTGTGCGACGGCGAGACTGTGTTCGTGGCCGGCGTGCTCGAACACATTGAAGAGGCCGGCGTGCATTCCGGCGACAGCGCCTGCTCCCTGCCACCTTTCTCGCTGCGCGCCGAAACCGTGGCCGAGCTGAAGCGCCAGACCGAGGCCATGGCCCGTGCGCTCGACGTCCGTGGACTGATGAACGTGCAGTTCGCCATCGAAGCCCCGCTGTCGGACGAGCCGCGGATCTTCGTGCTGGAGGTGAATCCGCGCGCCAGCCGCACTGTGCCGTTTGTGGCCAAGACCATCGGCCAGCCGGTGGCGGGTATCGCCGCCAAGATCATGGCCGGCGCCAGCCTGGCCAGTTTCGGGCTCATCGAGACGTCCTATGACCATGTGGCGGTCAAGGAGGCGGTGTTCCCGTTCGCGCGCTTTCCCGGCGTCGATACGGTCCTGGGACCGGAGATGCGCTCCACCGGCGAGGTCATGGGGCTCGACTGGCGTCGCCCTGGCGAGGGACCAGGCCCCGCCTTCGCCCGCGCCTTCGCCAAAAGCCAGCTGGCCGGAGGCGTGGTTCTGCCCACCGCCGGCGGCGTGTTCATTTCGGTCAAGGACTCCGACAAGCCGCGCATCGTCGAGCCGGCGCGGCTGTTATTGGAGCGCGGGTTCCATATCCTGGCCACCGGCGGGACCCACCGCTTCCTCACCGAGGTCGGCCTGGAAGCGAGCCTGGTCAAGAAGGTGCTCGAAGGCCGACCGCATATCGTCGACGCCATGAAGAACGGCGAGGTGCAGCTGCTATTCAACACTACCGAAGGCCGTCAGTCCTTCGAAGACAGCTTCTCCCTGCGCCGGGCGGCGCTGATGTCAAAGATCCCCTACTACACGACCACCGCCGGCGCCCTGGCCGCGGCTCAGGCGATCATTTCCTTAATCGACGGGACGCTCGACGTGCGCCCACTGCAGAGCCAAGGCCACCGCCCCGCCGCCTAAGCCGCCATCGTCCGCGCCTCAGCGGCGGTTAGCATTGCCTGAAACCGCGGATCCTCGCGTAGCGGATCGAGATCGGGGTCGGACTGCGCGGCGCGGGTTAGCCGCGGAGGTCCGTTGGTCATCAGCGGTCCCAGAAGCTCCAGCGCGCCTTCCGCATCATGCAGGTGAATGCTGAGCGCGCAGGCGAAGTTGTAGCGCATGAGCCAGTTGTCGGGATCGATGAGCACCGCCCGCTCCATCCATTCCCGAGCGCGTTCGGCTTCGCCGAGCACGGCCAGCGAATCGGCGCCGTAGGCCATGGCGTGGCCATTGATGGGATCGTGGGCCACGATCTTCTCGACCCGCTCGAGCGTCACGCGCGCTGCGGCGCGAGCGCGTTCGGAGTCGCCGAGGGCGGTGTAGCAGCTGGCCAGCATGCCTGAGCTGCTGAAATCCAGCTCACTTAGCTTGGACCACCTCTCGAAGCATAGAGCGGCCTCCTCGAGCCGCCGCTCCCGGTAGTACAGGTTCCCGGCCACGCGGTTGACCTCGTAGGAGTCGGGATCCAGGCGCTCGGCTTTTTCGAGCTCGGCGAAAGCTTCCGGGCGCTGGCCGCGATGGTAGAATACCTTGGCCCTGACGGCGTGGGGCTCGGCCAGGGAGCCGTCGAGTTCGAGCGCGCGGTCGGCCGAGGCCAGGCCGTCTTCGGTCAGGCCCGGGCGATCGATAGCCAGCGCCGACTGGCCATCGGCCAGAAGCGCCCAGGCTCGGGCGTAGCCGGCGTCGAGATCGACCGCCCGCCCGCACAGGCGGATGATAGCCTCTTCACGCATGAGATCGCCTCGCGACCCGGTGACAAGATATTGCCGGGCCATCAGATAGAACTTGTAGGCCTCGGGGCTCGAGGTCCCGCGCTTCTCGATGGCCTGCTTTTCCCCGGGCAACAGCTTCAGCTTCAGGGCCGCGACGATGGCCTGGCTGATCTCGTCCTGCAGGGCGAAAATGTCGGTGAGATCCCGGTCCCAGCGTTCGGCCCACAGATGGTCGCCGGCGGCGCCATCGATGAGCTGGGCGGTGATCCGCACCCGGCCGCCGGCCTTGCGCACGCTGCCCTCAAGCACATGGGAGACACCCAGCTGGCGGGCGACCTGCTGCACCTCGACGGTCTTGCCTTTGAACGTGAAGGCGTTGTTGCGCGCCGTCACCGACAGGGCCGAGACCTTGGACAGGTCGGTGATGATGTCCTCGCTGATCCCGTCGCTGAAATACTCCTGCTCCGGATCGCCGCTGATATTGACGAACGGCAGGACGCAAATGGCGAGCTTGGATCGCGGCCGGGCGGCCGGGCGGGCCGCCGGCCCGGCGCCGACAAGATCGGCAATGCTGGCGGCGACCTTGCGCCACCCGGAGTGTTCGTCGTCGCCTGACCAGCCGGCGAGATCAGCGCACTGAATCTGGTCGAACGGCATCGGCAAGTCGGCGGCGTCGATGTTGAGTTGCACCAGCTTGCGCTCGGCTCGGGCGCGCTCGGCCTCGGAACGCACCCATTCGGATTTCACTGCCTCAGCCGACCACACCACCACCACCGCCTTGGCCGCCCTCAACCGCTCCTGAATGACATCGGCGTAGGCGCGATGGGCGGGAATCTCGTCGTCGCGCCATACGCCATAGCCGAGCGCGCGCAGGGCCTCGCCGATCCGTTTGGCGTCGGCCTCGGTGGAGCGCGCGTAGGAGATAAAAACGTCAGACATTGAGTCCTCAAACCGATCGCGAACCTAACGGCCAGCGTCGGCGAGG
>DASXMK010000065.1:0-3516 GCA_036495705.1 Caulobacteraceae bacterium
CCCAGACGTCGACGTCGCGATAGCGAGTTGAGCGCGGCTCCACCCATTCGGAGTGGTGGGCGGCGAGGTCGGCCTTGTTGAGCCATCCGCCGATACGCTTGAAATAGGCGTCGATGACATCGGCCACCTCGCCCCCATAGAAGCCCTCTCGGCCGCCTTCGGCGATTAGGCGATAGGTGCGGGCAAGCGCCGGATTGGCGAAGACCTCGCCCTCCGCCGGCGTCACGCCGTTTGGGGCCCACACGCGTTTGAAATTCTCGACCTCCTCGATGCCGGTTGCGGGGCCGGTGAAGAAGCGGTTCGAGGCGGCGAGATAGTAAGCGATGGTCTGCGGCGCCGGGACCCCGCGCGCAGCCATCTCGATCGCCGGGGCGAGCACATCGGCCCACTTCAGGCGGCCGTAGCGCTGGTGCAGAGTCCACCAGGCGTCGACCGCGCCAGGCGTGGTCACCGACGTGGCGCCGTGCGCGGCGATGAAGCCGTTTCGGGCTCGCGCTCGCTGCGTCGCCAGGCTTAGTGAACGGGGCGAGCGCCCGGATCCGTTGATACCGGCCAGTCGATGCGACTTTGGGTCCCAAACCATGGCGAAACAATCGCCGCCGACGCCGCACGAGATCGGCTCCAGGAAGCCGAGGGCGGCGTTGGCGGCCACCGCGGCATCCACGGCCGAGCCGCCCGCCTTCAGGATCTCTATGGCGGTGAGCGTGGCCAAAGGATGGGCCGTAGCGGCCGCCCCACGAACCCCCCAGACAGTGGAGCGCGAGGCGAAAGTCTCACCGGTTATCCGGTCTCCCGCGTGTATATCCGGACGATCCATCCCCGCGTCACTTCGTCCGATGGCGCCCGCCGTTCCAGTCGATGCCGCCGCGGCCAAGGGCAGGGTGGCGAGAAAGGTCCGGCGGCGCATTGCACCCTCCAAATTGCGGCGCCCAGTTTGGGACGCCTTTTGGCTTATTGAAGGGGCCGACGGGGGCTGTCCGACGCGTGCGATGCTCGGTGCGCGGCGATGGAACCCACCTTCTCGTCAGGCTCGCGGGTGTGCAGGTTGCTTAAGGCCATATCGACGAACTGCGGGCGGACTTCCCAGGGGATGTTGGAGAACCGGCAAGCCGCGCGGATCTGTTCGATAATGAACTTCGGCTGGTACCCGGCCAACGGGAAGTCCTTCCAGGCTCCGATTTTGTCGATCACGCCGCCAATAACCTCTTTGGGAAACTGCACGCCATGGTCGGTGGCCACCTTGGTGAAGATCGAGCGATAGGTCTCAGCCGTCGGGGCCGGAATTTCGATCTTGTACGGGATGCGGCGGAGAAACGCCGCGTCCATCAGGTCGCGAGGCGACATGTTGGTGGCGAACAGCACAAGTTCGTCGAACGGCAAGGAAAAGCTCTTTCCAGTGGTGAGCTTAAGGTGGTCGCGGCGGCTCTCTAGCGGTGTGATCCAACGGTTGAGCAAGGCCTTGGGGGTGACCAACTGCCGGCCGAAGTCGTCGATGAGCAGCACCCCGCCCAGCGCCTTGATGTGTAAGGGAGCCTCATAGAACCGGGACTCGGCGTTATAGCCGAGGTCAAGCATTTCCAGCGTCAGTTCGCCACCCACGAACACCACCGGCCGGCGGCAGGCTTCCCAGCGCCGGTCGAAGTACTCGCGGTCCGAGACCAGCGGGTCTGCGGGCCGATCGGCTTGGTCTCGGATCTGGCGATGGACCAATGGGTCGAACACCTTGACGATTTGACCGTCGACCTCAAAGCAATGTGGGACATAGATGATGTCCTTGAACAGCGAGCCAATGTTCGCCGCGATCGAGGTCTTGCCGTTGCCGGGCGGCCCATAGAGCAGGATCGACTGGCCGGAATTGATCGCCGGGCCAAGCTTGCGGAACAAGTCCTGGGAAACCACCAAGTCCTCGAAAGCGGCGTCGATCGTGGTCTGATCGAAGCGCTCGTCGGTGATTGGCTGGCGCGTAATCTGCAGGCGGAACGTGTCCAGGGACACCGGCGCCGGCCCGACGTATTCGCTGCGGTTCATGGCCGCCTGGGCGGCCTCGAGACCGCCCTTGGTCAGGGCGAACACGCGTTCGGAGGTCACGTCCGCCCTGACCGCGCCCACCAACGCCACAAGCTGGCGCTGCTCGGCCTCTTCGATCAGCTCCATCACGACCGCCGTCGGCAGGTGCAGCAACTGGGCGATTTCGGAGGGCGTCTCAACACTGGCCGAATAGATGGCCTTCACCAAGAGTCCCAAGAGCGTTGAGAGCTGTGTTCCAGTCTCCTCGAGGCCGCGCGGCGCGGCCGGCGCCATGTTGACGACGGCTTCCAATTCTTCGGGACTGATCCGTCCGAGCTCGAGGAGACGATCCCCGAGGGTGCCGCCCTTGGCGCGTTGGAGTTCGCGAGCCGCCGTCAGATCATCCGGAGTCACCAAGTCGAGCGCGACGAGGATATCGCCTATGAACATGATCGCCCTCCACTGACACTGCGGCGTCTGGATGCTCTACGCGAACTGGCGAGCGCCGCCAAACAGTTGCGGGCGAGTCAAGTCCCGGCGCCGTGGCCAAATTTATAGCCGAATCGGCTAAAATGCCCAATTCAGCTGTCGGACGAGCCGGCGCTCGACGGATCGGGGAAACCTGCGCCCCCCGGGCGCGCGATCGCGTCAAGACCTCCGGCCATTGATCTTCGCCCGACCAAGGTCGACATTCACTCAATCGCCTGGAGGAGGAGCCCGAGATGGCCGACGGCAATATCACCAAGGACATGGTTTACCGGGCCGTGGCTCCGGATGATTTCGAATCGATGTTGGAGCTCGATCGCTACGGCCACCGCTCCTCAGCCTTCGACAAGATCATCAGCGCCACCCACGACCATTTCTGGGATCCGCTCGACAAGAAATACATCGATTTCGACGAGCCGTTCGATCTTGAGAGCGTCGCCATGGTTCCCGACCACCATGTGTTCGCCCTGCGCGTGCCGTACGTGTCGGATTTCCTCAGCGATCCCAAGGCGCGCATCGCGTTCATCAACCACATGCAATTATGGGGCTTCTCTTCGATCCTGCACGGTGAGCAGGGCGCTTTGAACCTCTCGGCCAGCCTGTGCCACGTCCTGTGGGATCAGGGGGCGCAAGAATACGCCGCCAACCAGACCCGCGAGGAGGCGCGCCACGTCACCGCTTTCGCCAAATACATCCATTCGCGCTGGGGCCGGCCGGTGGAGTGCGGCGTGGCGCTGAAGGCGCTGCTGGTGGAGATCATCGAGGCGCCGGAAGTCTACCGCAAGATCGTCGGCATGCAGATGCTGGTCGAGGGCTTGGCCATGGGCGCGTTCGCCAACGGCTACCGCTACAACGCCGACCCGGTGGCCAGGAAGCTCTTCCAGTTGGTGATGACCGACGAGGCGTTCCATCACAAGTTCGGCAAGATCTGGGCCGACCGCACCGTGCCCATGCTGTCGAAGGCCGAGCGCGAGGTGATCGAGGACTGGGCCGCCCACTGCTGCCAGTCGCTGATGTTCAACG
>DASXMK010000066.1:0-3285 GCA_036495705.1 Caulobacteraceae bacterium
GACGCGGCCGCGGCCATCCTCGAGGAATTGAACCGCGATCTTGGCTATACCCAGGAATGATGCATCAGGCGGCGGCGCACACGAAACGGCCGGCCAGGGCGCCGTCGCGCAGATAGACCTGGATTTCGGTGGGCTCACCGGCGTTCGCCAGGCGCGCGCCCAGGCGACGGGCGGCGGCCTCGGCCTTGGCTCCGCTGACAAACACCTGGGAATTGTCGACCTACGGCTGTCTCACCGCCCATCCATGGGCGAAAGGCTCGACGACGATGACGTGCGCCATGACTCTACTCCGCCCCCCTCGATGATACTGCGCCCCCGCCTTGTCGCGACCGATGTGGCAGGCTGTTCAGTGCCAGAGGAACGTGACCGCGATTTGACGCCGGGCGCCCAATTTCGTCCCTTGATGTGAAGATGCCAGGGCGCCATCCACCGCCTAACGCGGATGTGATCGGCGCGTGTAACCGCGGCGCCGGCCGAGGCGAACAACAGGCCATGAACCCGATCCGACCACTCCTGTTCGCCCTGGCCGCCCTCGCTCCGACGGGAGCTCTAGCCGCCGACGCAGCTCATCCCACGGTGGTCGAGCTGTTCCAAAGCCAGGGCTGCTCCTCGTGCCCGCCGGCCAACGCTAATCTGATGGCCGTCGCCGGTCGGCCAGACATCCTGGCTCTGTCCTTCGGCGTCACCTACTGGGACCAACTCGGCTGGAAGGACACCTTCGCCCAGCCCGCCTTTACCGCCCGTCAGTGGGACTACGCCCACGGTCTTGGCCACCCGAATGTGTTCACCCCGCAGGTGGTGGTGAATGGCCGGCGCGATGGAGTGGGCGCCGACGCTGGGGAATTCCGCGGCCTTGTCGCCGCCGGCGATCGCGGGCCTGGCGGGCCGTCGGTGAGCATCGCCCACGGCAAGGTGATCCTGGGCGCGGGTCGCGCTCCGCCCGGCGGGGCCGACGTGTGGCTGGTGCGCTTCGATCCGCGCATCGAGCAAGTGCCGGTCAAGCGCGGCGAAAACGCCGGCCGCACCCTGCCGCATCGCAATGTCGTGCGCGCCCTGGTGCGCCTCGGGCGCTGGACCGGCGCGGCCGAGACCCTCACCACGCCGCCGGCCGATCCGGCCCTGTCGAGCGCCATATTGGTGCAACAGCCGGCCGGCGGGCCGATCCTCGCCGCGGCCAGGGCCTAAGTGTAGGGTGGCGAAAGTCTGGGGGAAGGAGCCATGCCGTCATGACCGCTGTCGCCGCAGAGGCCGCGCCCCCGCAGCCGGCGCGCCAAGTCATTTATCGCCATTCCCTGGCGGTGCGCCTCACCCACTGGATCAATGTGCTGATCATCAGCCTGCTGTTGATGAGCGGGCTCAACATCTTCAACGCCCACCCCCGGCTCTATTGGGGTCAGTTCGGAGCCGATTTCGATCACCCGTGGTTCGAGCTGTCCGACGCCGGAGTCGGCACGGCCAATCCCAGAGGCGTGACGCGCCTCGCCGGCCAGCAATTGGACACCACCGGCGTGCTGGGCCTCTCCAAGGATGCCGCCGGGAACTGGCTGCCGCAGGGCTTTCCCAACTGGGCCACCCTGCCGGCGCATCGCGACCTGGCGACCGCGCGGCGCTGGCACTTTTTCCTGGCCTGGCTGTTCGTGATCAACGGCGCCGCCTATTACCTGATCGGTGTTCTCAACGGCCATCTGCGTCGCGACATCGCGCCTACCGGCAAGGACATCCGGCCGCGCAACATCTGGCGCAGCATCGTCGATCACATCCGCCTGAAACACCCCGTCGGCGAAGAAGCCAAGCGTTACAACGTCCTGCAAAAGCTCACCTATCTGGCGGTGATCGTCGTACTGCTGCCGCTGATGGTTGTGACCGGCCTGACCATGTCGCCGGGCGTGGACGCCGCCGTTCCTTGGCTCACCAGCCTGTTCGGCGGTCGCCAGTCGGCCAGAGCCATTCACTTCATCACCGCCAACCTCATCGTCCTGTTCGTCATTGTCCACATCGTCGAGGTGTTCCTGGCCGGGGTGTGGAACGAGATTCGCTCGATGATCACCGGCCGCTACGTGATCCGCATGGAGGGCCACTGATGACCACCCTCTCCAGGCGCGGCCTGGTGACCACCGGCATCGGCGGCCTGCTGCTGGCCGGCTGCGACCGCGTGACCAGCGCCCCGGCGGTGCAGCGCTTCATCGACCATGACGAGGACCTGAGCTTCCACGCCCAACGCCTGCTGCTGGCCGGCCAGCCCCTGGCCCGGGAGTTCAAGCCCGCGGACATCTCGCCGGTGTTCAGGCCCAACGGCACCCTGCGGCCGATGACCGACGCCTACCAAGCGATCTTGGCCGATAATTTCGCCACCTGGCGGCTGGTGGTGGATGGGCTGGTGACCGCGCCGATGAGCTTCAGTCTGGCCGAGCTCAAAGCGATGCCATCGCGCACCCAGATCACCCGCCATGACTGCGTCGAGGGTTGGAGCGCGATCGGCGGCTGGACCGGCGTACCGCTGTCGCGTCTGCTCGGTAAAGTCGGCCTGAGGCCGGACGCGCGCTTCATCGTCTTCCATTGCGCCGACGATCTGGCCAACAGCGGAAATGCCTCGGGCCTCTACTACGAGAGCATCGACCTGTTCGACGCTTTCCACCCCCAGACCATCCTGGCCTACGGCATGAACGGCGGGCCCCTGCCGGTGGCCCACGGCGCGCCCCTGCGTCTGCGGGTCGAACGCCAACTCGGCTACAAACAGGCCAAGTACGTCATGCGCATCGAGGCCGTCGATCGGCTGGGCGGGATCATGGGCGGCAAAGGCGGCTTCTGGGAGGACCGCGGCTACGAGTGGTACGCCGGCATTTAGGCGCCAACGGCCGCGACCACCTCATCGACTTGAGCCTCCAGCGGCTGCGCGGCTTCGACCACGATCGGGTGCTCGTCAGTCCCCGGCGGCTCGAGGTCGGCGAACTGGCTGTCGAGCAGCGCCGGCGGGAAATAATGCCCCTTGCGCGCCTCCAGCCGCGCCCGGATGAGTTCGCGCTGGCCCTCGACATAGACGATGCGCACGAACGGCCGGCCCTTGGTCAACACCTGCCGATAGCGGCGCTTCAAGGCCGAACAGGCGATGACGGCGGCCCGCTTCTCGGCCGCCTGGCGGTCGATCCAGGCGGCGATGGCGGCCAGCCAGGGCGCGCGGTCGGCGTCGTCGAGCGGGCGACCGCTCTTCATCTTGGCGACATTGGCCGCCGGGTGCAGTTCGTCGCCTTCCAGGAATACCCAGCCAAGGCGCGCCGCCACGCGAGC
>DASXMK010000067.1:0-2981 GCA_036495705.1 Caulobacteraceae bacterium
CTGGCGCGCCTCAGGATGGCGTCGGGACGCTCCGGCTCGAGACCGGCGTTCCGGCGGCAACCCGTTCGGCGCTGGCGGCGATAGGCTGGCGGTTCGGCCGATCCGACGGCGGCTTCGGCGGGTACCAGGCCATCCAGCGCCTGGCCGGCCGCTATGCCGCCGCCACGGAGATGCGCAAAGACGGTGTGGCGCTAGCGTATTGAAAGGGCCCGGCGATGACGCGCGAGGAGATGCGGGAGATCTGTCTGTCGTTTCCCAGCGTGGTCGAGGGGACGTCTTATGGCCGGCCGTCATTTCTGGTGAACAAGAAATTCTTCACCCGCCTGCGCGACGAGGACGCCAGCGTGGTGCTGCTGGAAGTCGGTTTCGACGAACGAGAGATGCTCATTGAGGCCGAGCCGCGGACCTTCCATTTCACGGCCCACTATAAGGATTACCCTGCCGTGCTGGCCCGGATCGCCACCCTGCATCCCGGCTCATTCAGGAATATTCTCGAACGCCGCTGGCGGAAGATCGCGCCCAAGGCTCTCGTCAGGGCTCGTGAGGCCGCGCCCCCATCGATCGATGACGCTCAGAACTCGTCGTGAATCATGGCGTTGAAGTGGTCTAGGACCTCCTCCTGTGACACCGCTGGGTCGTCCGTGGTGGAAGGCGCCCGTACAGCCACCCGGCGCAGCGTGGCCACCAACACGCCGCTTTGAACGAGGTTCAGATCTACGCCCTCCCCAAGCTCGGCCAAAACCTTGGCGATTCGTGGCGGCAGATCGTCGAGATCGATCTGGGTCATAGTCCCGCCATCCTAGCCGAGCCCGCCAGCGCATGACATAGCGGGCCATGGCCTATCGCAGCCTGCGCGATTTCATGACCGCCTTGGAGGCGTCCGGCGAGCTGGTGCGCGTCGCGAACCCGGTTTCCACCGTCCTGGAGATGACCGAGATCTGCACCCGTTTGCTCGCGGGGGGCGGGCCGGCTGTGCTGTTCGAGAATCCGGTGGATGCGAGCGGGAAGCCGGCCGCCATGCCCTGCCTGGTCAATCTGTTCGGGACCGTGCGCCGGGTGGCCCGCGGCGTCACCCTGGGCGGACGCGAGCGCACCACGGCCGCCGAACTGCGCGAGGTGGGCGCCTTGCTGGCGGCCTTGCGCCAGCCGAATCCTCCGAAAGGCTTGAAAGAAGCCTGGGACATGCTGCCCCTGGCCAGGGCGGCCATGGACATGAGGCCCAAAATCGTCACCCGCGCGCCGGTGCAGGAGGTGGTCCTGAAAGGGGCGGACATCGATCTTGGCCGTCTGCCGGTCCAGACCTGCTGGCCGGGCGAACCGGCGCCGCTTATCACCTGGCCTCTGGTCGTGACCCGCGGGCCCTCGGACGAAGCGGAGGACGATTTCAACCTCGGCGTCTATCGCATGCAGGTGGTGGATCGCGATCGCACCTTGATGCGCTGGCTGGCTCATCGCGGCGGGGCGCAGCACCACCGGCGATGGATCGCGGCGGGGCGACCCGAGGCCCTGCCGGCCTGCGCTGTCATCGGAGCCGATCCAGGAACCATCCTGGCGGCGGTGACGCCGACGCCGGAGACCCTATCGGAATATCGCTTCGCCGGCCTGCTGCGCGGGGCCAGCGTCGAACTGGTGGCGGCCAAGACCCAACCGCTGCTCGTTCCGGCCCAGGCCGAAATTGTCATCGAGGGCGAGGTGCGGCTGGCGGATTACATGGACGAGGGCCCTTATGGGGATCACACCGGCTACTACAACAGCGTCGAGCCGTTTCCGGTGTTCCAGGTGACCGCCATCACCATGCGCCGCGATCCGATCTATCTCACCACCCACACCGGGCGTCCGCCCGACGAGCCGAGCGTGCTCGGTGAGGCTCTGAACGAAGTGTTCATCCCCCTGCTTCAGGCGCAGTTCCCGGAGATCGTCGACTTCTGGCTGCCGCCGGAGGGATGCAGCTATCGCATTGCCGTGGTCTCGATCCGCAAGGCTTTTCCGGGCCACGCCAAGCGGGTGATGATGGGGGTTTGGTCTTACTTGCGGCAGTTCATGTACGCCAAGTGGGTCATCGTCGTGGACGACGATATCGACGCTCGCGACTGGAAGGAGGTGATGTGGGCGATCGCTACGCGCATGGACCCGGCGCGGGACATCACGGTCATCGAGAACACGCCCATCGACTATCTGGATTTCGCCTCGCCCGATAGCGGACTTGGGGGCAAGATCGGCCTCGACGCCACCAACAAATGGCCACCGGAGACCAAGCGTGACTGGGGGCGCAAGATTCACATGCAGCCCGCCGTGGTCGACGCGGTGACAGCGATGTGGCCGCGCCTTGGCCTGCCGGGATCCGGCGCGCCGATCTGGAAGTAGGGCGAGGCCTCAATGGCTCCGAGCCGATTCCCTCTCAACCGGTTGGGGTGGGGGTTTCCGCCAAGCCTTGCCGTCCTATGTTATCAGCCGTGCGCATTTGACCGCGCCGCAGGGAAAAGGAACCGCCGTGGCCAAAGCATTTCACCTCGCCGCGATTTCGTTCGTCGCTGCGCTCTCTTCGGCCGGTCTTGCCAAGGCGGCCTGCCCAACCGGCCTGCCGCCCGGCGTCACCTGTGGAGCGCCCGATGCGAAGCTGGCGCCCGCCGGAACCTACAAGATCGATCCGAAACACGCGGCGGTGGTCGCCCGAGTCAGCCACATCGGCTATTCCCGCAGCGTCTTCCGCTTTGGCGATGTCGCCGGCCAGATCACCTGGGACCCGGCCGCGCCCAATGCGTCGAAACTTTCGGCCACCGTGAGCACGGCCTCTATCGAAACCCCGGTGGCTGGGTTCGCGGAGGAGCTCTCGCAGAAATACCTGAAATCACCGGCTTTCCCGCAAGCCAGCTTCGCCTCCGCCAGCTTTCACCAAAGCGATCCAACCCATGGCCAGGTGAGCGGCGCCTTCACCCTGATGGGCGTCAGCCACCCGCAGACCTTCAAAGTCGAACTCGTCG
>DASXMK010000068.1:0-2583 GCA_036495705.1 Caulobacteraceae bacterium
CGCAGCCAGCCCAGGCACTTGGCCTGGTAGGGGAACGGGTTCTGGGTCCAGGGTCGGCCGTCGACCTCGGCGTTGACCTCGTTCGCGCCGGCCATCACCGCCTTGGCGTTGGCCAGCATCACCGGCGGATAGACCCGGCCGATTTCGCTGAGCAGGGCGGTCAGGGTCGGCGGCGGCGCGGCGGGGTCGATCCAGTCCGCGTCCGTCGGCTCGAGACCGGACAGATCCTCCATCAGTCCGACCCAGGCGTAGACGCGCGGGGCGATCTCAACCGTGAGCGCCATCGGCGTCGGATCGAACTGGGCCAGCTGGGTCAGCTGGCCAAAGACCGCGAAATCGCCCGCGCCGGGCCGACCGCCGAGCAGGAAGGCGTGATGGGTGAGATGGGCCTCGAAGGCCCCCAGGAAGCGACGATAGCTGGCCTCGATCACCGGCCCGGTCACCGGGTTGGAGCCGACCACGCCC
This sequence comes from Caulobacteraceae bacterium, assembly GCA_036495705.1. Lineage (GTDB taxonomy): Bacteria > Pseudomonadota > Alphaproteobacteria > Caulobacterales > Caulobacteraceae > Acaudatibacter. The sequence goes on from DASXMK010000068.1 coordinate 466, forward strand.
AGGCGCCCGATCTGGCGCTCGCCGATCGCCGCCGCGATCTTGGCCAGGGCGTCGTCCGAGAGGGTGTGATTGCGCCACAGCGGCAGGATCAGCGAGGCCTTGTCGATGTCTTGGCGGTAGACCCAGCGGTAGTGGAACATGGCCTTGGTCAGCCATTCGTCGGCATAGTCCTCGATCAGTTCGTCGATGAAGGCCAAAGCCGGATCTGCCGGAATGAGGCTGCGCCCGGCGACGTCGCGCTCCAGGCGGCGGATGATCGGCGAGGAATCGGTCACCGCCTCCAGCGCGCCGTCCGCCCCCGGCAGGAAGAAGGTCGGCATCAGCCGCACCTTGGGCTCAGGCATGACGCTGGCCTGCGCGCCGCCGGCCATCAGAAACCGGTAGGGGATGCGGCGATAGCGCAGCACGCCCAGCATCTTGCGCGTGTAGGGGGAACCCGGCGCGCCCATCAGGGCGATGCGATCGTCACTCATGCGGCTACTCCTGGAACAGGGTCTTGAGGCGATTGGTGCGCCGGATCTCGCGCGAACCGGCCGGCAGGCTGACGAAATCGCCGTCGTGGCCGACGCGGATCGGCCCGTGGAAGATCGCCGGCGCGTCGCCCAGCCACGCCGCTTCCAGGGCGTCGAACGGCAGGGGCGGGATGATGTGGGTGAACACCAGCATGCGCACGTGGGCGCGCTGGGCGATGGCCGCGGCCTGGGGCGGCGTGGTGTGATAGGAGAGGATGTCGTGGGTGATGGCCGCCAGATTGGCCCGGCCCCCGCGCACCGCCGCATCGTGCATGATCTTGACCAGGTTCGGGGCCAGGCCCTCGTGCACCAGCACGTCGGCGCCGCGCGCGGCCGCCTCCAGGCGCGCCGAGGGGGCCGTGTCGCCGCTGATCACCACCTTGCGGCCTTTGTAGACGAACATGTAGCCGACCGCCGGCTCGACGGGTTCGTGATCCACCGGGAAGGCGACGACCTTCAGGTCCGGGTCGTCGATCAAGGTGACGTCCGGCCCGGTCTTGCTGATGGCGAAGGGGTGCGTGACGGCCCCGAAGCCGGAGGGCGGGACGACCTTTGGACCGTGATGGGCGATGCGATAGCCGCGGTCGAGGATGTAGGCCTGTTCGAACCCGGCCACCACCTGATCGACGCCGGTCGGCCCATAGATCGGCAGGGGGCTGGTCGCCGCGCCGCCGGCCCAGTGCTGCAGCATCAGTTCGCCGAGATCGGCGATGTGATCGGAATGATAGTGGGTGAGGAACACCGCGCTGACCTCTGCCGGCGGCAGGCGCATGAGGGCGAGGATCTTGGTGCTGCCTTCGCCGGAGTCGATCACGAACAGCCGCCGCCCGGCGACCACCACCTCGCACGGTCCGGCGCGGGTGGGATCGGGCATGGGCGAACCCGAACCGCACAGGCCCACGTGCAGACCATCGGGCAGGGCCGCCAGCGGGTCGATGCTCATGGCCCGGTCGTAGACCCGGGTCATGACGGCCAGCGCGATCGGGCCCCTCGCCAGCCACAGGCCGCCGACGATGGCGACCACAGCCAGGACCGCGCCGATCAGCTTCCCTCGCGATGTCATGCTGTCCCCCGCCTTGACCGTGCGCCATCCTAATGGCATTGACACTGCCATAATATTTCCCGCCTGGCCGCAGAGTCAATTCGCCGGACGAGGCTCTTTGAGAGGGATTGCCGACATGTCTTTCGTCCATCCGGCCGAGCCCGATTTCGACGGCGTGATTGGTCGGACCATCGCCGAATCGACGCCCGCGTGGTCCGGCGAGCGCGAGGCCAAGAGGCGGCCCAACGTGGTCATGGTGGTCCTGGACGACACCGGTTTCGCCCATCTCGGCTGCTACGGATCGACCATTGAGACCCCGAACATCGATCGCCTGGCGGGCGAGGGCCTGCGCTACACCGGCTTCCACACCACGGCGCTGTGCTCTTCGTCACGCGCCTGCCTGCTCACCGGCCGCAACCATCACGCGGTCGGGATCCGCGCCATCTCCAACATGGACACCGGCTATCCCAACATGCGCGGGGCGATCACGCCCAAGGCCGCGACCATGGCCGAGGTGCTGCGCGAAGCCGGCTATGGGACCTTCGCCGCCGGCAAATGGCACCT
>DASXMK010000069.1:0-3194 GCA_036495705.1 Caulobacteraceae bacterium
TGAAGACCCGCGGGCTCACTCGCGAGCAGGTGATCGAGGACGTACTGCTGGAAGCCCAGCCGACCAAGCAGTTCGTCACCACCGACGAGGTGGCGGCGTTCGTGGTCTTCCTGTGCTCGGACGCGGCCAAGCAGATCACCGGGGCCAATCTCTCCATCGACGGCGGCTGGACGGCCGAATGACCAGTCTCGCCGCCGACCAGTCCGAGCCGAACCTCGTCACCCTGGCCGATATCGCGGCCGCCCGCGAGCGCATCGCGCCCTATGTGCGGCCAACGCCGATCGTGGCGATGAATCCGAGCGGCCTTCGGCTGAAGGCCGAAAACCTGCAGCCGATCGGGGCTTTCAAGCTGCGCGGGGCTTTCAACGCCCTGCTGAGCCTCGGGCCTGACGTGCGGGCCCGGGGCGTGGTGGCCCATTCCAGCGGCAATCACGCCCAGGCTGTGGCCTACGCCGCCGCCCGGCTCGGCGTGAAAGCGACGATCGTGATGCCGGGGGACGCGCCGGCACCCAAGATCGAGGGGGTGCGCCGCGAGGGCGCGGAGATCATCGCCGTGGGCGCCTCCAGCGCCGAACGGGCGCAACGGGCGGCGGACTTGGCCGCCGAACGCGGGGTGGCCCTGATCGCGCCGTTCGACATGGACGAGATCATGTGCGGCACAGGAACCATCGGCCTGGAGATCCTCGAGCAGGCCCCCGACGTCGAAGTCGTGTTCGCTCCGGTCTCGGGCGGCGGCCTGCTGGGCGGCCTGGCGGCGGCGATCAAGCTGTCTCGCCCGCGTGTTCGGGTTGTCGGCGTCGAGCCGGAGCGGGCGTCGGATGCCTGGCAGAGTTTCAGGGCCGGCCACATCGTCGCCATCAGCGCCGAACAGGCCGCGAGCACCCTGGCCGACGGCCTGAGGGTGCAGCAATTGGGAACCCGCACCTGGCCGCACATCCGCGCCTTCGTCGACGACATCGTCACCGTATCCGAGGACGCCATGCGCGCCGCCATGCGCCGCATCGCCGCCGAAGCCCGGCTGGTGGCCGAGCCGAGCGGCGCGGTCTCCGTCGCCGGGGCCCTGGCCCAGAAAGGCGATGCGACCAAGGCGGTGGCGGTGGTTTCGGGCGGCAATGTCGACCGGGCGCTCTACGCCGCCATCCTGGCCGAGGGCTAAGGCGCATCAGCCCCCCTCCCGGCTTCGCCGGGCCTCCCCCAGCCATCGGGGAGAGAGCGCCGGCACTCTCCTCTCCCTTTGGGGAGGGGGACCGCGAAGCGGTGGAGGGGGCTCGGAGGTTAGTCCGCCGATATAGCCGCCCGCCGCAGAATGGCCTCGGTGTCGATCTCGGCCTCGCTGGCTCCGAACTGGAACGCCGGCGCGGCGATGCGTAAGTTCACGAAGGCGTCGGCGACGAAGTTTGGCGCGGTCCTGAGCAGCGTCGCCGCCTGCAGGGCGATGGCCAGGCGTTCGACGAAGCGGCGCATGCCGGCCTCCCGCGGCGGATGCAGGACCGTGGCGGCGATCTCGGCCGCCAGCCGGTCGAGCGCGGCATGCGCGCCGGCGACGGACCGAAGTTCGGCCATCACCGCATCCAGGCTCTCCGGTTCGCGGCCAAGCGCGCGCAGGACATCGAGGGCGATGACGTTGCCGGAACCCTCCCAGATGGCGTTGAGCGGCGATTGCCGGAACAGCCGCGGCATCGGCGTCTCCTCGACGTAGCCCACGCCGCCGTGGGTCTCGAGGCACTCGTTGACCACCATCGGGCAACGCTTGGTCACCCAGTATTTCGCCGCCGGCGTCGCCAGCCGGGCAAACAGACCCTGGGTCGGGTCGTCCTCGGCGTCGAGGGCCTCGCCGAGCCGCCAGGCCAGGGCGATCGCCGCCTCGACCTCGATGGCGACATCGGCGAGGGTCAAAGCCATCAGCGGCTGGTCGATCAGCCGGCGCTGAAAGGCGGTGCGATGCGCGGCGTGCCACATCGCCTCGACCAGGGCCCGACGCATCAGGCCGGCGGCGCCCAGGACGCAATCGAATCTCGTGAGCTGCACCATCTGGATGATGGTCGCCACGCCCCGCCCCGCTTCGCCCACCCGGCGCGCCCAGGCGCCGCGATATTCGATCTCCGAGGAGGCGTTGGAGCGGTCGCCCAGCTTGTCCTTCAGGCGTTCGATCTCGATGGCGTTGCGCTCACCGTCCGGTCGCCAGCGCGGAACCAGGAAGCACGACAGCCCGGCCTCCTCATAGGCCAGGGTCAGGAAGGCGTCGGACATCGGGGCCGAGCAGAACCATTTGTGGCCGGTGAGCAGCGCCTCGTCGTCGCCCACGATCTCGGCCCGGGTGGTGTTGGCGCGCACGTCCGAACCGCCCTGCTTCTCGGTCATGGCCATGCCCATGGTGGCCGCGGTCTTTTCCGGGGCTGGGATCGAGCGCGGATCGTAGGCCGCGGCGGCCACCCGCGGGATCCATTCGCGCGCCGCCCAGTCCGCCTGGCGCAGGGCCGGCACCACGGCGTAGGTCATCGACATCGGGCAGGTGACCCCGCTGTCGGCGGCGGTCATCAGCATCATCAGGGCGGCGTGCTGGGTGTGGCCGCCCAGGGGATGAGTCCAGGCGCGCGAGGCCACGCCGTGGCCGAGGCCCAGGGCCATCAGTTCGTGATAGGCCGGGTGGAACTCGACCTCGTCCAGCCTTTGGCCGTAGCGATCGAAGGCCCGCAGCCGGGGCGGGTTCTCGTTGGCCAGGCGACCGAGCTCGCGCGTCGCCTCAGCCCCGCAACAGGCCCCGAAGTCGGTCAGCAGCGCCCGCGTCTCTGGGTCGTCGAGCGTGAGCGGCTGCAGCAGGGCGTCGTCGGCATAGGCGTTGTAGCTCGGCAGCGGCGGCGGCTGGTTGACGACCTGATGGGTGGCCAGCTGGACCTTGGGCCTGATCGCCGGCATGGCGAACCTCGCTGTTGGGCGTACCCGGTAGAGGTTACGCCGGCATTTGGTTCCGTGATATCGCCCTGCCCGAAAGCCCTGAGGAGCAAAGCATGGCCCTGAAAATCGTCGGCTCCGGCCTTGGCCGCAGCGGCACCATGTCGATGAAGCTGGCCTTGGAGCAGCTGGGCTTTGGACCTTGTCATCACATGATCGAAGTCTTCCAGCATCCGGAGACCGTGACCCTGTGGGAGGACGCCGGCGAGGGCCGTCCGGATTGGGACCTGATCTTCAAGGAC
>DASXMK010000070.1:0-2078 GCA_036495705.1 Caulobacteraceae bacterium
CTCGACGCCTATGTTGGCCCCTGCAGGCTGGTTGACGCCCGCGGCCAGGGCCGGGCGATCTCCGCCGACTTCGTCACCAGGAGCCTTTCCGCGCCGCCGCCGCGGGTGTTGTTTCGCACCTTCGATCAGTTTCCGCATCACTTCTGGCCGAACGAGTTCACCAGCATCGAGGCCGGCGCCGTGCGGGTGCTGGCGGCCATGGGCGTTCGCCTTGTCGGCCTCGATTCGCCCTCGCTCGACCCGCACGATTCCAAGACCATGGAGGCTCACCAGGCGGTCGCGGCGGCCGATATGCGGGTGCTGGAGGGCCTGGTTCTCGACGACGTCCCGCCGGGCGACTACGAGCTCATCGCCTTGCCCCTGAAGCTGGCCGGCCTCGACGCCTCGCCGGTCAGGGCCGTGCTTCGCGAGGCGCTGGCGTGAGCCTCGAGATCGCCCGGGGGTTGGACGCCGCCGATCCGCTCGCGGCCTATCGGGCCCGCTTCGCCTTGCCGCCGAACGTGATCTATCTCGACGGCAATTCCCTGGGGCCGATGCCCGTCGCGGCCCGGGCCAGGATCGCCCAGGCGGTCGAGGGCGAGTGGGCCGAGGGTCTGATCGGCAGCTGGAACGACGCCGACTGGATCGGCGCCCCGGCGCGGGTCGGGAACAAGATCGCGGGCCTTATCGGGGCCAAGGCCGGCGAGGTCGTCGTCGCCGATTCGACCTCGGTGAACCTCTACAAACTGCTGGTGGCGGCGCTGCACGCCCGTCCGGGCCGGTCGGTGATCCTGACCGAGACCGGCAATTTCCCGACCGATCTCTATGTCGCCGGCGGCGCCGCCCAAGCCGTCCCTGGCGCCCGCGTGCGGGCGGTCGAACCGGAGGCCGTGCAAGCAGCCATCGATGCGGACACGGCCGTGGTCATGCTCACCCACGTTCACTACAAGAGCGCCGTTCGACGGGACATGGCGCGGATCAGCGCCGCCGCCCACGCCGCCGGGGCCCTGGTCCTGTGGGACCTCAGCCACAGCGCCGGGGCTATCGAGGTGCGCCTGAACGCCTGTGAGGCCGATCTCGCCGTCGGCTGCGGCTACAAATTCCTCAATGGCGGTCCGGGGGCCCCGGCGTTCTTGTTCGTCGCCGCGAACCTGCAGCAGAGCCTGAACTCGCCGCTGACCGGCTGGATGGGCCACGCCGCGCCGTTCGACTTCGTCGATGCCTTCCGACCGGCGGAGGGGATCAAACGCTTTCTGTGCGGCACGCCGCCGGTCCTTGGGCTGGCGGCGCTTGAGTCCGGGGTGGACCTGGCGCTGGAGGTCGATCCAGCCGCCCTCGAGGCCAAGTCGGCCCGCCTGTGGGACTTCTTCGCCACGGCCATGGCGTCGCGTCTGCCAGATCACGGCTTCGAGCTGGTCACACCACGCGACGCCGCTCTTCGCGGAAGCCATATCGCCTACGCCCGCCCCGAGGGTTACGCGATCATGCAGGCCCTCATCGCCCGCGGGGTCGTGGGCGATTTCCGCGAGCCGGACATCATCCGCTTTGGCCTGACGCCGCTTTATCTTGGTTTCGAGGACGTGTGGCGCGCGGTGGACATCCTGGCCGCGGTGATGAGTGCGCAGGCCTGGCGGGCAAGCCCACCCCGCCAGCCCGGGCGGGTGACCTGATGCGGGACGAAAGGCTTCCCGCGTGAGCTCGGTTCGCCTGGCTGTCGCCGCCCAGGACATCCTCGGCGAAGGTCCGGTGTGGGACGCCCGCGTCGGGCGGCTCTATTGGGTGGACATCAAGGGCGGCCGGCTGCGCTGGCTACATCCTGCGAGCGGTCGGCACGGCGTCGTTCCGGTGGCCAATCAGGTCAGCGCCGTCGCCCCGCGCGCCTGCGGCCAGGGTCTGCTGGCCACGCGCAAGGACGGGGTCGGCATCCTCGATCCCGAAACCGGCGAATTCAGTCTACGCCTCGATCCGGAGCCGGAACGGCCGCACAATCGCGCCAACGACGGCAATGTCGACATGGCTGGACGGTTCTGGTTCGGCACCATGCACGATGGCGAACTGGAGCGGACGGGGGCGGTCTATCGCCTCGATCCCGACTGGAC
>DASXMK010000071.1:0-1501 GCA_036495705.1 Caulobacteraceae bacterium
ATACACGCCGCTCGCCTGCGGCAGGGCGTAGAGTTGGTTGGAGTTGCGGGCCGCGCCGCCCTCCGGCATCGGGATGGGCCTCGGGACCTGGCGCGGGAATGGCGGGTCGACCTCTAGCCCGGCTAGCAGTCCGCCGGCCCCGGCCGGCCGGCCGTTATGTTCGTTCGACCATACCTCGCAGCGCCAGGCGGCGATGCGGCCGGCCCGGTCGAGCGCGGCGGAAAGATCGACGGTCATCGCCGGCCCGAGCGGCTCCCAGCCATGCTCCTGCTCGCGCATCCACTGCAGCCGCACCGGCCGGCCGGGAGTGGCCCGGGCCGCCAGGGCGGCGTCGGCGGCGACGTCGTCGGCGCCATTGTGGCCATAGCAGCCTGAACCCTCGACGTGGATGCAGCGCACCTGCGCCGGTGGAAGGCGCAGCAGCTCGGCCAACGCCTTTTTCAGGGGTCCGACCCCCTGACTGTGGGTCCAAACGGTGAGGCCGCCGTCGTTCCACAAAGCCACGGCGCACGAGGGGCCGATCGAGCCATGCATCAGAAACGGCCGCGTGTAGCGCGCCTTGAGCCAGCGCGCTCCAACCGGGATTGGTGGGCCGGGGTACTGGAAGACCGGGATGGGCGTGGAGGGCAGGGCGCGGATCGCTGCCGGAAGATCTCCGGTCGGCAAAGGCGGACCCGGCCGGGTCCAGCCGCCGGCCTGAAGGCGCCGCAGGGCCTGGACCGCGACCCACTCCTGCTCGCAGACCACGGCCGCGAAGGCGCCGTCGCGGACGATGGTCGCTACGCCTGGCATGCGGGCCACGCCGGCGAAGTCCGGCGCCGTCAGGATACTGCCGTCGCTCGGACCCCTGACCACCCGGGCGTGGAGCAGGCCGGACGAGCGCATATCTTGGACGTAGGCCGCCGCTCCGGTGAGCTTCCCGGGAATATCGATCCGCCCAAGGCTCTGGCCGATCACGCGATGATCGGCAGGCGCCTTGCGGGGTGTGTTGGGCGCCGCTTCCAAATGCAGATTGAGGCTGGCCGCCAGTTGGCCATAGCTCAGCGTGCGGCCATTGGGCGCGGCGACTGCGCCTTGGTGGGTGAGGAGCTGTTCGGCGGGAACGGCCCATCGCCCAGCCGCGGCCGCGATCAGCAGGATCCGGACGTTCGCCGCCGCGTTGGCGATGGCAGTCCCCGAGTCCTGCATTGAATGGCTGCCGGCGGTGATCCCTTCGTCGGGCGTGCGGCCGGTGTCGGCGGTGATCAGGGTGATCGTCGCCGGATCGACGTCCAGCTCCTCGGCGGCCAGCTGAGTGAGAGCCGTCTTGATGCCCTGGCCAAGTTCGGCCTTGCCCGTGAAAACAGTGATCCCGCCGCCGGCGTCAACGGCGATCCAGCTGTCCAGATAGGGGAATTTCGCCAGGTCGCCCGGCAGGCCAGGCCCTATCTTCGCCGCCGCCCCGCCACCACCGGTTCCGCCTTGCTGGCCGATGGCGCGCGGGCTCAGGGCGAAGGCGACC
>DASXMK010000072.1:0-1768 GCA_036495705.1 Caulobacteraceae bacterium
TCGCCCGGTGGTCCTTAGAGGCGCTGCTGAGCGCCGGCGCGCGCGAAGTGGCCGTGGTGGTGGCGCCTGATGAAGAATCGGCAGCTTCCGAGGCTTTCACCGGGCTGGATCATTGGCGCGCGGTGGCGGGCGGCGCGGAGCGCTTCGATTCCGTGCGCGCCGGACTGGCGGCCCTTGCGCCGATGGCGGCCGAGGCCGTGCTGGTTCATGACGCCGCCCGCCCCTTTGTCAGCGGGGCGGTGATCGAACGACTGCTGGCCGCCCTGGCCGACTCCGACGGCGCCATTCCGGTTCTCCCCGCCGTTGATACGCTCAAGCGAAGCAACGGCGGCGGCCATCTCGCCACCGCCGATCGGACCGGGCTAATGCGCGCCCAGACACCCCAGGCGTTTCGTCTGGCAGCCTTGCAGCAGGCCATCGAGGTCTGGCCGGTCGGCCAGATTCCCACCGACGACGCCCAGGTTCTGGAACAGGCCGGTCGAACCGTGGCGACGGTCGCGGGGGACCCGATGCTGTTCAAGGTCACCTATCCCGAGGATTTCTCGATGGCTCAGGCCCTGGCCGGCGGGTCACGCCGCAGCCGCATTGGTCAGGGGTTTGACGTTCACGCCTTCGGGCCCGGAAACCATGTCTGGCTGTGCGGGGTAAGGGTCGATCACGACCGGTCTCTGGTTGGTCATTCCGACGCCGACGTCGGCTTGCACGCGCTCACCGACGCTCTGCTGGGGGCGATCGGCCAGGGAGACATAGGCGATCACTTCCCGCCCACCGATCCGAAATGGCGCGGCGCCGATTCGAGCTTATTCCTGACACACGCCGCCGGTCTGGTGGCGGCGAGCGGCGGGCGGATCGTCAACGTCGACGTGACGCTGATCTGCGAACGGCCGAAGATCGCACCGCATCGCGCGGCGATGCGCGCCCGCATAGCCGAGTTGCTGGGCGTCGCCGGCGACAGGGTCAACGTGAAGGCGACAACCACAGAGGGACTGGGGTTCACCGGTCGGGCCGAAGGCATAGCGGCCCAGGCCGTGGCGACTGTGGACGTGGAACATTAACAGCAACGCTGCGTGTGACGCCCGTTGGCGAGTGGAGGCTCGGATATGTTTTCGCTGGAGATCCAGACCTTGGCGCGGCTGGTGATCGATGATGCGCGCGAGCGATCGCTTCGCCTGGTGACCGCCGAGAGCTGCACCGGTGGGTTGGTGGCGGCGGCGATCTGCGCCGTGCCGGGCGCTTCCGACGTCTTCGAGCGCGGCTTCGTGGCCTACACCAACCGCGCCAAGCAGGAGCAGCTTGGGGTCTCGGGCGATATGATCGCCGATCTCGGGGCGGTGTCTGAACCAATCGCGCGGATGATGGCCGAAGGCGCGCTGGAGCATTCCCACGCCCATGTCGCGGTGGCGATCACCGGCGTGGCCGGACCGGGCGGCGGCACGCCGCTCAAGCCGGTGGGGACGGTGCATTTCGCCACCGCCCGGGCCAACCAATCGGTGCATCACCGGATGGAGATGTTCGACCTCGATGAGCGCTGGGACATCCAGATCGCATCTGTCCAGACGGCGCTGGAGCTGCTGCGGGCCCGGCTGATTTAGATCCTTTAGCCGCCGGACAATTCCAGGATCCGATCCCACTCGGCGTCGGTGACCGGCGACACGGAAAGTCGGAACTGGCGAAACATCATCATTCCGGGTAACGCCGCCCGGAGCTGCGCCAGGGTGACTGGCTGTTTGAGGCTCCGATCAGGGGCGATCTCCACCGCGACGAAGCG
>DASXMK010000073.1:0-2449 GCA_036495705.1 Caulobacteraceae bacterium
CGTTCGGCCACTACGCTGCTCGTGAGGCCCTGTTGAGAAAGGCGTTCGTTACCGCACCGCACGATCAACAGGTTCTTACGGTCGCCGGTTTCTTCTCTGGTGAGGTCGGCCGTGTTCATGAAGCGCTGGCTCTGAGCAAGCGCGCTTTTGACCTTGACCCAATGCAGTTCGGCGCGGCTTACGCCTACGCAACCTTCCTGGACTTCGATGACCGTTACGACGAGGCGAAAGTATTGTGGGACGCCTTTCGCGCCCAGTGGCCACAGAGCGGCATGGTCGCGGGCGCGGCGATCGCCGGCGCAATTTATCACCGCGACTGGGAGCGCTTGGGCCTACTTAGGGAGGGCAACCTGCCTGAGACAGAGTCCGTTCGCGGGATGCTATGGCTCGCCCGGAACCTCCGCGACCCTGACCGGAGCTCGCTCGCGCGAGCGGTCGGGCGTGCGCAAGAGGATCTGGGACGGACCGGCACCATACACTTCGACTGGCTGATATCGCTCTACGGCCTCGGCCTCGCGGACGAGGCTTTCGAGCTAATTGATCGGGCTTCATTCGCCTACATGTTCGACGCGGAGCAGCCCTGGGCGAGCGGTTCGCGCCACGGAAGCGTTCTCTTCAACGTCGGCGGCAATAGCTTGATGATGCGCGATGCCCGTTTCCCTCGCCTCTGCGCAAAGCTCGGGCTATGCGACTATTGGGTAAGGACCGACACGTGGCCGGACTGCGCCGACCAAGTTCCCTACGACTTCAGGGCCGAGGCTCGGCGACTGGCCGGTACACGCGGTTGATCCGGAGAGTCCGCCATGGGTCGCTAGCGGTCATGCCCCGAGGCCGCCACACGCCGCCTGTGTCTGGCGGATGAAAGCTCGGTCGTATTCCCTCACGTCGTCGGGAAGATCCAGGTAAGCCATCAGCGAAGGGTGGGTGCGCCTGGCCTCGTCCTTCTTAAGGCCCGGGCTCCAACGCCAACCATCCATGCGCCGCTGCGCGTTCCAGCGCTCGTGCTCTAGCCCGGCCAGCGCCTCCAGCTGATCGGTGTTGTCGAAAAGACGCTGCTGGTCGGCCAGCTTCGGCAGGCCGTGGACGCCGCGCCAGAAGCAGGAGTCGATTCCGGCGCTGGCCAGCTTGGCCGGGATGTGGGCCACGGCGTCACGGTTGGCTTGGCGGTAGGTCTCGTCCAGTCGCTCCCACGGGAACGCCGCGCGGTTGTTGGGATCGTCGCGATCTTGCGGCGACAATGTCGCGCGATAGGCCTCGCAAAACGCCCGCGCCGCCTGGTCCGGCTCCTTGGTCAGGAACTCGCTCGCCGCGAGGATCGCCTCCTGATCGCCGAACGGGGTCAAGGCGTCCAGTCCGCGCCCGGTCTGTCCGTCTGGCGCGATCGTGTTGATCTCGCGCACGCGGACGAAGATCGGCGGGGCCTCCAGGTCGATTGATCGCAGCAGGGACTGCAGCATCGCCGCCGCGGAAAGGGCGCCAGTGTCGGTGGCCAGACAGACATAGGCGGCCGTCACCGGGCCACCCTCGGCGAGCGCCTCCGCGATCGTCTGCGGCTCCGGATGGAGGGCGTGGCCGCTGACCGCGCCTTCGATGAACCGTGTCTCGGCGCAGGCGTCGATCTCCGGAGCGCGGACCCTCAGCACCCCTTCCAGCGACCTGGCGTTCGGGTCGATCACCGTCAGGCGCGGTAGCGCCAGATAGGTGGCGCGGCAATTGACGATGAGGTCGCGGGCGATCGCCTGCCCGGTCTGTCCGAACCCGATGATCAGCGCGTGGATGCGCCGATGCCGTCGGCGCTGGGCGATCAGAAACGGCGGATGGGCGATGACGAGGCTGCGGGCGGCGACGTTCGCGTGAGAAAGCACCCGGGTCCTGGCTTCATTCAGCGTGGCGGCCGCGTCTTCGGCCAGCCGCACGTCGCGCATCAGCACGGTTATGCTGGCTTTCGGCGAGCAGGCGCGGGCGGCGCGGGTGAGCGTCAGCGACTCGGCGTCGTCGTCATGCGCCACAAGGATGTGGTCGGCGCCGCCGGCATGGTCGAGCACGGCCTTGGCGCGATCCTGTGGCGGCCAGGGCAGGGCGATGGCCCGCAGGCTGGCCGCGCCGAACGACACCGCCCCGAGCCAGAGTGAACTCCGGCCCTCAGCCTTTGCGATTTCGAAAGCCGTGAGGGCCAGGGGATCGCCGCCGATGATCGCCACCGACTGCCGGCCCCAGCGCGCCATCGTCGCCGACACCTGTTGGTGCAACAAGCTGGCGACCGCCACCAGGGCCGCGGAGAACAGCACGATCACGCCCCCCCAGCGCGCCAGGCGGATGTGCCAGTCGTGGAGGGTCGGATTGTCGTAGAAGGCGCCGTTGCCGTTGTTGAACAGGCCGACGGAGTTATAGAGCGCGCTGTCGAGGTCGACGCCAAGGCCCAGCCAGCCCCACACTCCCAACACAATGC
>DASXMK010000074.1:0-3902 GCA_036495705.1 Caulobacteraceae bacterium
CGCCACTGTTTGGCGCCGCCAGCTCGTGTTCCACGCCCGGCCGCGACGATGACCGCAGTAAAATCCATACGCCTCTATAGACCGCTCCTTCTGAGAGAGCGAAACGGCTTGATGCTTTACCGAACCCGGCAGCTTGCCTAAGAAGAAAGCATCATGAGTGGCGCAAAAATAGGCAGAGATCTGAAGGTGGGTGACGTGACCATCCCGGGCCGGGTGTGGATCTCGCCTATGACCGGCGTCTCCGACTTGCCATACCGGACGATCGCCAGCGCCTTGGGAACGCCCTACGTCGCCACTGAGATGGTCGCCTGCGAACATTTCGCCAGCGGCCGGCCGGACGCGGTCCGCCGGGCAGCGATTGGCAATTCCGCCGGTTTGATGGTGATCCAGTTGGTCGGTGTCGATCCCCATTGGATTGCGCGCGGCGCGGTCCTCGCCCGTCAGGCAGGGGCGGACATCATCGATCTCAATTTCGGTTGCCCGGCCAAGGCGGTCACGGGCGTGGCCTGCGGGGCCGCCGTGATGCGCGACCTCGCTCTGGCCGAAGCCCTGGTCGCCGCCGCCGTGGATGCCCAGGACGCTCCGGTGACGGTAAAGATGCGCCTGGGCTGGGACAACTCCAGCCACAACGCGCCGGAACTGGCCATACGCGCCGAAGCCGTGGGCGCCAGCGCCGTCACCGTCCATGCGCGAACCCGGGCCCAATTTTATTCCGGAGCGGCCGATTGGGGCGCAGTGCGGATGGTCAAGGCGGCTGTGAACATCCCCGTGATCGTCAACGGCGACATCGTCGATGCCAACTCGGCCGAGACGGCGCTGCGGGCTTCGGCGGCCGACGGGGTCATGCTGGGGCGCGGCGCCATCGGGCGCCCGTGGGCGGCAATGGAGATCGAGGCGGCGTTGACAGGCGCGGTTTTTCGCCCACCGGAGGGCGAAGCGTTGGCCGCCATCGTCTGCGATCATCTCGAGGCCAGCCTGGTGTTCTACGGCGAGGCGCTCGGACTGCGCATGTTCCGCAAGCATCTGGCCGCCTATGTCGAGGCCGCGCCCTGGATGGCCACGGGGGAGACCGCACGCGCGACGCGGGCTCGGGTCTGCCGCCTCGAATCGCCTGCCGAAGTGTATGAGGCGGTCAATGAACTGTGGGCGGAAACGCGCCGCCGGATCGCTGCATGAAGGCCCTGACAGCGATCTCGAGGCCCGCGACCGATTTGCCGGCGCTCAAGCTTGCGGCGTTCGAGCTTGGGCCTGACCCATCGCTGGTGCTTGACGAAGTGGGGGCCCTGATTGCGGCCAACGAGGCCGCTGAAGGCTTGTTCGGGCAGGGACTGGCCTTGCTGGCCCGTAGCGGCCTATGCGGGGCTCTGCCCGAGAACTCTCCTGTCCTGGCGCTCCTGGGCCGCTGCACGGCCGAGAGCGGGGTCGTTCGCGAACGCGGCATCGTCGTCGACGTCTTCGGCCGACCGCCGTTCGTTGCCGACGGCTCGGCGACGCCGCTAGGCAGCGGGGCCGTCCTGCTGACCTTCGTGGTCAAGGTCGCACCGCCGGCGGCCGAGCGCGCCGCCGAAGGCCTGCAATCAGTGGTCGGCCTGGGCCGCATCCTGGCGCATGAGATCAAGAACCCGCTCGCGGGAATTCGCGGCGCCGCGCAGCTGTTGAAATCCGGCCTGTCGGCCGCCGATATCCCGCTCGCCCAGCTCATCGTCGATGAAACCGAGCGCATCCGCCGTCTGGTCGATCGCATGGAGGCCTTCGCCGACGACATGGCTCCGACCCGGACGCCGGTGAACCTTCACCGCGTACTCGACCGCGTGCGGGCGGTGGCGGCCAACGGCGTGGCCGACGGGCTGACCATTCGCGAAGCCTATGACCCTTCGCTGCCGCCGGCCTTCGCCGAAGAGGATCAGCTGATCCAGGTGTTCCTCAATCTCATGAAGAACGCCGCCGAAGCCGCCCACGCTCGGGGCGATGGCCGCGGGGAGATCACCATCGCCACCGCCTTTCGCCATGGGGCCAGGGCCCGCAACGACGCGGGTATTCCCGTGCAGGCCGCGCCGCTGGAGGTCAGGGTGATCGATAACGGCCCGGGCGTGCCCGCGGCCTTGCGTGGTCATCTGTTCGAACCGTTCGTGACCAGCAAGGATCATGGCGCCGGGCTGGGTCTGGCCCTGGTGGCCAAATTGGTGGCCGGCCACGGCGGCGTCGTCGACTTCGATTCGGCCCCTGGCCGCACCGTGTTCCGCGTTCTCCTCCCGGCGGCGCACACGCTGGAGGGAGTGTCATGAGCGCCAAGATCCTGATCGCCGACGACGACGCTTCGATCCGCCTCGTCCTGTCGCAAGCCTTCTCGCGCCTCGGCTACGACGTGCGCGCCACCGGCAACGCGGCCACCCTGCTCAAATGGGTGTCCGAGGGGGAGGGCGATCTCGTTGTCACCGACGTGATCATGCCCGACGAGAATGTCTTCAATGTCATGCCGACCATCCGCAAGCGGCGCCCCAAGCTGCCGGTGATCGTCATGAGCGCCCAGAACACGCTCCTCACCGCGGTGAACGCAGCCGAATTCGGCGTGTTCGACTATGTGCCAAAGCCTTTCGACCTCGATGACATCATCGCCGCCGCCAGGCGGGCCTTGGCCAAGCCGGCCAGCGGCGAGGCGGTCAGGGCCCAGGCCCGGGCGATCCGCGACGAGCGCCTGCCGCTCATTGGCCGCTCGGCCCCGATGCAAGAGGTCTATCGAACCCTGGCCCGCCTGGTGGGCGCCGACCTCACGGTGCTGATCCAGGGCGAGTCCGGTTCGGGCAAGTCGTTGGCCGCGCGGGCGCTGCACGATCTCGGCCGCCGACGCGAAGGGCGGTTCGTGTCGGTCAATCTCGGCGCAGCCCCGCGCGAGCGTATCGACGCCGAACTGTTCGGCGCCGGCGAAGGGGCGCCGGGCAAGCTCGCGGAGGCCGACGGCGGAACCCTGTTGCTCGACGAGATCAGCGACCTGCCACTCGACTCCCAGATCCGGCTCCTGCGGGTGTTCGACGGGGCCGAACTAGCCATCAATCCCAAGACCGGGCGCCGAAGTGACGCACGGGTCATTGCCGCCACCAATCGTGACCTGCGCGGGCTGGTTGCCCAGGGATTGTTCCGCGAGGACCTGTTTTTCCGGCTCAATGTGGCCGAGATCCGAATGCCGCCGCTGCGCGACCACGTTGAGGATATCCCCGAACTGGCCCGCGCCTTCCTGCTGCGCGCCACCCGCGAGGGTTTGCCGTCCAAGGTCATCGATCAGGACGCCCTCGAACGCCTGAAGCTGCACGACTGGCCCGGCAATGTGCGCGAGCTGGAAAATCTCGTGCGGCGCATTTGTGCGCTCTATGCGGACGAAACCATCACCGCCCGCATTGTCGACCGCGAACTGGCCGACCGCGCTCAGCTGACCAGGCCCAACGACGAGCCGGCGACCTTGTCCGGCGTCGTCGAACGTTACCTGGCTTCGCATTTCGCCAGTTACGCCGACGGCGTGCCCCCGCCCGACCTGTATGAGCGGGTGATCGCCGACGTTGAGCGACCGCTCTTCCGACTCACCTTGTCCGCGACCCGTGGCAATCAGGTGCGCGCTGCGGAAATCCTGGGGCTTAACCGCAACACCCTGCGCAAGCGCATCGTCGAACTCGGCGTTGAAAATGTCCGCGGCCGGCGATGAGCGCGAATCCACCTCTCGCAGTGACGATCGCGCAACTGGCCTGTTGAGTTTGGGGCACAGTCCGACCTAGAGTCCGGCCATGTCGGAAGCGGCGAGCTCCAGTCAGGCTGAAGCGCCATTGAAAGGCCCGCTCGCCTCCCGCTCGTTCATGGGCGGCTGCTATGTCGCCGCGCTGGCGCTCACCGCCGCGGCGGTGTTCATCGGCGCC
>DASXMK010000075.1:0-4925 GCA_036495705.1 Caulobacteraceae bacterium
CTGGCTGACCGCTTGGCCGGCGCCGTGGAGCGGGCGCTGGAAAATGGCGCGCGCACGGCCGACCTGGGCGGCGCCATATCCACCTCGGACATGGGGGACGCGGTCCTGGCCGCGCTCTGACCTCGCCTCAGCAGAGCGCGCGGCCGGTGAGGCGCTCCAGGATGCGGGCCGGCGCCGCTTCTGGCGCCGCCATGGCCGACAGCGGCACATAGAAGGTCTGCTCGAGGGCGTAGCTCCCGCGGACCGCGGCGTGAACCAGGCTGTCGGTGAAGGCGATCCAGGTGGCCCCAGGCGGGAACTCGATCACCCGGCGGGGCGCGTCGCGCTGATAGTCGGCATCGAGCTTGGCCGCATCGTGAAGGGCCAGCATGACGCCGTCATACGGCGTGCGCCGATCGCGGGTGACGCCGATACGCTCCAGGGCCCAGGTCTCGATCGGGCTCGGAATCCGCGCCTCGCCGACCCAGCGGCGGGCGTAGGCCTCGAACGGCTCGCCCACCCGCCAGGCCCGCGACTGGCCGTCGGGATTGACGTTCGAGAACACCCGCAAGATCCGCCGCCCGCCGGTCGGTTGCGATGCGAAGGCGTCCACGTGCAGGCGCCGATCGTCCTTGCGCGGGCTGGCCGGCTCGTCGTCCACGGCGCGTGGCCGAAAGCTGGTGCGCCCCATCTCCAGGGCGCCGGCGTAGCCGGGCGCTTGCTCGACGATCAGGCTATGGGCCCACAAGGAAAAGCGCAGCATCATAGCCCGCAAGCGATCGATGTCGCTGGCCAGGCCGGCGGCGCCGCGGACCGCTCCGCCGGGCGCCAGGCTGATGTTCTTGGCCTTGCCGTCGCTGAAATCTGGCGCGAGCAGGTCCGCTTCCTCGGGGGCGAGGCGAAAGCTGACGCCATGAAGGACGACGAGGCCGTCGTGCTCCAGGCGCCGCGCGAAGGCCCCCCCGTCGCCGGCGTCCACTGTCATGATCGATCCACTAGCAATTGCGGGTGCGAGGATACTATCAACCATCGCCCGCCGCCATGAAGGAAGCGCCCAGCTTGACCACGCCTCACGATCATCTGGTCCATGAAGCGGTCGGCCCCGCGCTCACGCCTCTGGAAAGCGGCGCCACCATCGGGGTCGGTGTCAATTCATTGCTGGTGCTGGGAGTCTTCCCGGTGTTGCTGGGCGCCCTGGCCGATGAACACCGGCTAAGCAACGCCGGCATCGGTCAGATGGCGACGATCGAGCTGCTGGCCATGGGGCTGGCCACCGCCGCCGCCGGCGCGTTTCTCAAGCCGCATCGTTTGCGCGCCATCGCCCTGGCGACATCGCTCGGCCTAGGCCTCGCCAACCTGTTGACTGCTCACGCCAGCGGGGCCGCGCTCTTCCCCTTGCGCGTCGCCGCCGGGGCGCTGGAGGGGGTGCTGCTGTGGATCACCGTCAGCATGATCGCCCGCACGGTGACCCCGGAGCGCTGGGCCGGGGTGTTCTTCGCCGCCCAGACCCTGGGCCAGCTGGTGCTCGCCATCATCCTGGCGGTCTGGGTCATGCCACGCTTCGGAGCCGCCGGCGGCTATATGGCCGTGGCCGCGGCCAGCCTGATGGGCGTCGTCCCGGCGCTGATGATCCCGCACCGCTTCGCGGCCCTGCCCGTGGCCCCCGGCGAAGGCGGCGCGCCGCCGCTGCGCGGCTGGCTGGCGCTGGCCGCGACGGTCGTCTACGTCGCCTCGAGCGGGGCCGTCAGCGTCTACCTGCAGCCACTGGCCCATCAAGCCGGCCTCACCGCCGGCATCGCCCGTTCGGCCAATTGGCTGTCTCTGGGGGCGCAGGTCGCCGGCGCGTCCCTGGCCACCCTGCTGGCCGGCAAGGTGCGCTATTTCACGGTTTTCGTCGCCGTAACGGCCGCCACCCTGTGGGTATGGTGGGTGTTCGGCCACAGCGCCCCAGGCTGGCTGTTCATCGCCGCCAACACCTTCGCTGGCCTCACCAGCATCTTCCTGGCCCCGTTCCTGGTGCCGTTCACCATCGAGGCCGACCCCAGCCGGCGGGCGGCGCTGCAGAGCGGCGCGGCTCAACTTCTCGGCGGCGCGCTCGGCCCCTCCCTGGCCTCGTTCGTGGTCAGTGACCGGGACGTGCGCGGGGTTTTGTGGCTGGGCGCGGCGCTGCTGCTTTCCGGCCTCGCGGGGGTGGCGATGCTGAGGTTCACCCGCCTTGCGCCGGTAGGCGCGCAAGCGTAATTCAGCCCTCCCCCGAACTCTGGAGATCCTTAAGATGGGTTACCGCGTCGCCGTTGTGGGCGCCACGGGCGCCGTGGGCCGCGAAATGCTGAATATCCTCGAGGAAGTCGACTTCCCCGTCGAGCGTATGCACGCCATCGCCTCGCGCAATTCCCTCGGCGTCGATGTCGGCTGGAGGGCCGGGACGATCAAATGCGAAGACGTCGCCAATTTCGATTTCTCCAAGGTCGACGTGGCGCTGATGTCGGTCAGCGGAGCCTTCTCGCGCGAGTGGGCCCCCAGGATCGGCGCCGCCGGGGCGATGGTGATCGACAATTCCTCGGCTTGGCGCATGGATCCGGACGTGCCGCTGATCGTCCCGGAAGTGAACCCGGATGCGGTCGAGCTGGCCCGGCGCAAGCACATCATCGCCAATCCCAACTGCTCGACGGCCCAGCTGGTGGTAGCCCTCAAACCGCTGCACGACGCGGCCCGCATCAAGCGCGTGGTGGTGGCCACCTATCAGTCGGTGTCCGGGGCGGGAAAGAAGGGCATGGACGAGCTGTGGGACCAGACCAAGGGCGTGTTCGTCCTTGGGCCGTCCGAGCCGCGGGTGTTCCCCAAGCAGATCGCCTTCAACGTCATCCCCTTCATCGGCGAGGCCCGCGACGACGGCTACACCAGCGAAGAAGCCAAGATGTGGGACGAAACCCACAAGATCCTCGATCCGACGATCGCCCTCACCGTCACCTGCGTGCGGGTGCCGGTGATGGTCGGTCACGGCGAAGCGGTGAACATCGAGTTCCATGAGCCGCTCGACGAGGACGATGCGCGCGATATCCTGCGCGAGGCTCCAGGGTTGATCGTGATCGACAAGCGCGACGGCTCGGGTTTCATGACCCCCAAGGAGGCTCAGGGCGAATTCCCGGTCTACGTCTCGCGCATCCGCCGCGACCCGACCGTGGAGCACGGCCTGTCGCTGTGGATGGTGGCCGACAACCTGCGCAAGGGCGCGGCCCTCAATGCGGTGCAGATCGCTCAACTGCTCGCGGAACGCGGACTGATCGGGCTCAAGGCCCTGGCGTGATTTCGGCGGGGGGGCCTACCCGCCAGGCGCTGATCGCCGGAATCGCCTGCTACCTGCTCTGGGGGGCGATGCCGATCCTGTTCATCGTCATGGGTCGGGCCGGGGCTTCGCCGTGGGAGATCCTGGCCCATCGGGCAGTGTGGTCGGCCCCGTGGGCGGGGTTGCTGGTGCTGCTCGCTGGCCAGCGGCCCCAGGTGGCCAAGGTGTTGTCCAGCCCGCGGCGGATCGCCCTGCTGGCGGTCTCGGCGGCGATGATCTCGTCGGGCTGGGCGGTTTATGTGTGGAGCGTCAACAACGGCCGCAACATCGAGGCCAGCCTCGGCTACTACATCACCCCCCTGCTCAACATGGCGGCCGGGGCAGTTTTCTTCCGTGAGCGGATCGATCGCTTTGGCGCGGTGGCCATCGCCCTCGCGGCGATCGGGGTCGCCCTGCAGACCGCGGCGCTGGGCCACCTGCCGGCCATCGCCCTATACCTGGCCGCGACCTTCTGGGGCTATGGCCTGATCCGTCGGCAGATCGATGTCGACGCCCAGACCGGGCTGTTCGTGGAATGTCTGCTGATGGTCGTTCCGGGTCTGGCCTATGTCGCCTGGCTGTATCACTCCGGCGGTGGCGTGTTCGCCCACGACGGCGGACATAGCCTGCTGATGCTGACCACCGGGCCGGCGACGGTGGCCCCGCTGGCCCTGTTCGCCTGGACCGCCCGCCGCCTGCCCTTCGCCACCGTCGGCTTCCTGCAGTTCATCTCCCCAACCATCGGTTTCATGGTCGGCCTGGCCGTGGGCGAGCGCCTGAACCCGCTGGGCGTGGTCTCGTTCGCCTTCATCTGGGCCGGGGCGGCGGTCTATATCACCGGCGCCTGGCGGGCCGCGATGCGGCTGCAGGTCGCGACCTAAGCCGCCGCACATTCTGCTGTTCCTCGAGCGGCGGCGACGATAGGTATGGCCGCGCCGGAGGCGGGTCCTTTCGAAATGCCGGACGACGTCTTCATCTCCTACGCCAGAGCCACGGAAGCGGAGGCTATCCGCATCGCCGCAGCGTTGAACGATCTCGGTTACCAGGTGTGGCGCGACGACCAGCTGGCCGCTCACGAGGAATTCGGCGAGGTTATCCAGCAGCGGTGTGAAGCCGCCAGGGCCGTGGTCGTCCTGTGGTCGCACGACGCGGTGAAGTCGCAGTGGGTGCGTTCGGAAGCCAACCGAGCCCGGTCGTTGAACAAGTTGGTGCAAGTCAACCTCGACGGCGTCCCCATGCCGATGCCGTTCGACCAGATCCACTGCGCCAACCTCAAGGGCTGGCGCGGCGAGCCAGACGCGCCCGGCTGGCTGCAGACCCTGAAGAGCGTCGCCAAGCTGGCTGGTCCGGACAAGGCCGTCCATGCCGGAGCGTCCGGCGCTCGTCCGGCCCGGCTCTCCGCGGCTGGCGACAAACCTTCGCTGGCCGTGTTGCCGTTCGCCAACCTATCGGGTGACCCGGAGCAGAACTATTTCATCGACGGTCTGATGGAGGAGATTGTCGCTGCGCTGACCCGTATCCGCACGCTGTTCGTCATCGCCGCCAGCTCCAGCCTGGCGCTGAAGGGCCAGGACGTGACGCCAGTGGAGGCGGCCGAAAAGCTCGGCGTGCGCTACATCCT
>DASXMK010000076.1:0-4661 GCA_036495705.1 Caulobacteraceae bacterium
GCCGGGCTGGTTTCCTTCACGGCGGTGACCATCCTGACCCGGTACCGTCTCGACCGGGCCAGACACGCCGACATCCTCCAGGCCCTCGGCCGCGCTCCTATCCTGCCCCCGGACTGACCATGCTGAAACTCTCCGATCCCGATCTGCTGCGCACCGACGCCTTCATCGGTGGGGCCTGGCGGCCCGCCGCCGGCGGGGCGCGTTTCGCGGTCACCAATCCGGCCAACGGCGAGGTTTTGGCCGAGGTCGCCGATCTCGAAGCGGCAGACGCCCGCGCCGCCATCGAGGCCGCGGCCGGGGCTCAGGCCGGGTGGGCGGCGCTGACCGCCAAGGCCCGTTCAGCTCGGTTGATGGCCTGGTACGGCCTGATCATGGCCGCCCAGGAGGACCTGGCGGCGCTGATGACCGCCGAGCAGGGCAAGCCTCTGGCCGAGACCCGCGGCGAGGTCGCTTACGGGGCCAGCTTCATCCAGTGGTTCGCCGAGGAGGCCAAGCGCGCTTACGGCGACGTCATCCCCGCCCACGTCGAGGGGCGGCGTATCCTGGTGCTCAAGCAGCCGGTGGGCGTCACCGCCGCTATCACCCCGTGGAACTTTCCCAACGCCATGATCACCCGCAAGGCCGCTCCGGCGCTGGCGGCCGGCTGCGCCTTCGTGATCAAGCCGCCGCGGGAAACCCCACTCTCGGCCCTGGCCCTGGCTGAACTGGCGAGGCGGGCCGACATCCCGGCGGGGGTGTTCAATGTGACGCCGTCCACCCGTTCCGACGCCGTGGGCAAGGAATTCACCGGCCATCCGCTGGTGCGCAAGTTCTCGTTCACCGGCTCGACCGCGGTCGGCCGTCAGCTCATGGCCCAGTGCGCCGGCACGGTGAAAAAGGTGTCGCTGGAACTCGGCGGCAACGCCCCGTTCATCGTTTTCGACGACGCCGATCTCGACCGGGCGGTGGAGGGCGCTCTGGCGTCGAAGTACCGCAACATGGGCCAGACCTGCGTGTGCGCCAACCGCTTCCTGGTCCAGGCGCCCGTGTTCGACGCCTTCGCCGAAAAGCTGGCGGCGCGGGTGAAGGCGATGAAGGTCGGCGACGGCATGGACGAGGGCGTCCTCCAGGGCCCGCTGATCAACGAAAAGGCGGTGGACAAGGTCGAGCGACTCCTCTCCGACGCCATCGCCAAGGGGGCCAAGGTCGCGGTCGGCGGCCACCGCCACGCGCGCGGCGGGACCTTCTTCGAGCCGACCGTGGTCACCGGCGTCACCCCAGCCATGGACATGTTCAACGAGGAGATCTTCGGACCGGTGGCCAGCCTCACGCGTTTCGAGGACGAGGCCGAGGCCGTGCGCTTGGCCAACGACACGCCCTTCGGCCTGGCCTCCTACTTCTACGCCCGCGATCTGGCGCGGGTGTTCCGGGTCGCCGAGGCGCTGGAGTACGGCATGGTGGCCGTGAACGACGGCCTGCTGTCCACCGAGGTCGCGCCGTTCGGCGGGGTCAAACAGTCCGGCCTCGGTCGCGAAGGCTCGAAATACGGCCTCGAGGAGTACCTGGAGGTGAAATACCTGCTGCTGGCGCTGTAAGCCCGCGCGCTTGCGCATCAAGCCGCTTTGGGCAAGGCTCGTTGGCCATTTGAGTGGACCAGCGATGACCGGCGAACCCTATGTCCTGATCACCGCCGACACTCACGCCGGCGGCAGCCATGCCCAGTACCGCGAGTATCTCGATCCCGCCTGGCGGGCGGCGTTCGACGACTGGCGCGGCGGCTATGTCAATCCCGACAAGGAGCACTACGGGACCAAGAAGCTGCGCAACTGGGACCTGGCGGTGCGCACCGCCGACCAGAACAGCCAGGGCGTGGTCGGCGAGGTGGTGTTCCCCAACACCGTGCCGCCGTTCTTTGGCGAGAGTGTGGTCACCGCCCAGCCGCCGGCCCCCGATCACTATCAGCGCGCCCTGGCTGGGATCCGGGCCCACAACCGCTGGCTCAAGGACTTCTGCGCCGAGGACCCGCTGCGTCGGGCGGGCATCGGCCTCATCCTGCCCAACGATCTCGACGAGGCGGTCAAGGATATCGAATTCATCGCCGAGGCGGGCCTCAGAGGCGGCGTGCTGCTGCCGCTCATTCCGCCGGATTGCGACTGGCTGAAGCCGCTTTACGATCCGGCCTGGGACCGGGTGCTGGCGGCCGTCCAGGACCACGGCTTGGTGATGAACCAGCACTCCGGCCAGGGCCTGCCGCGCTATGGCTCCGGCGTCGCCGCCCAGGCGATCTGGATGAGCGAGGTGACCTTCTATTGCCAGGCCGGCTATCGCCATCTGCTCATAAGCGGCGCCTACGAGCGTTTTCCGAAGCTGAAGTACATCCTGACCGAATCCGGCTGCGGCTGGGTCGGGCCGATGCTGAGGCAGCTGGACGGCCTGCACGAGGGTTTCCGCCGCGGGGCTATCGGCGAGATGTCGTACAAGGGCCTGGAATGGGTGCTGAAGATGCGTCCCAGCGAATACGCCGCCCGCAACTGCTGGTACGGCGCCAGCTTCCCTAGCAAAGCTGAGCTCGACGGCATCGACGTCATCGGCGAGGACCGAGTGCTGTGGGGCAACGACTATCCGCACTATGAGGGCACCTTCCCGTACAACCTCGAGTCCCTGCGCCTGACCTTCGCCGGCATGGGCGAGGCGCGGCGGCGCAAGATCCTCGGCGAAAACGCCGCGCGCCTGTACCAATTCGACCTCGAGGCGCTGAAGCCGCTGGCGGCGCAATTCGGCCCGACGCCGGCCCAGATCGACACGCCCCTGCCGCGCGAGGCCATCCCGCGCGATTCCACCTGCTATCTGTTCCAGAATGCCCTGATGGCGGCCTGAGTGCCGCGCCCGCGGGACATCGGCGTCATCGACACCATGATCGGCTTCCCGGCCGAAGACTTCCGCATGTACGACTTCATCCGCGCCCAGCTGAAGGACGGCTCGGCCGGCTTCGACTTCCCGGTCGAATACATGTTCAAGCACGTGCCAAGGAACTCTATGGCGCCGCCGATCCCATCGCCCTGACCCTCAAGGAGATGGACCGTTATGGCGTCGAGCAGGGCCTGATCGGCGTCGGTGGCGAGGTCAGCGCCAAAGCCTTGAAGGACCATCCGGACCGCTTCATCCCCCAGGGCTCGGTGGATCCCAATCGCGGCATGGACGGGGTGCGCGACATGGTGCGCCAGTTCGAGGACTTCGGCGTGCGCGCTTTCGCGGCCTTCAACGCCGGCTTCAACCCACAGGTCGGCATCGCCGACGCCAAGATGTATCCGATCTACGCCAAATGCGTGGAACTGGGCGCGCCGATCTTCTCCTGCGCCGGCGTGCCTGGGCCGCGGGTGCCGGCCTGGCCGCAGGAGGTGCGGCTGATCGACCAGGTGATGTATGATTTCCCCGAACTGGTGTTCGTCACCCGCCATGGCTGCGAGCCGTGGGAGGATCTGGCCGTGAAGCTGATGCTCAAATGGCCGAACCTCTACTATTCGACCTCGGCTTTCGCGCCCAAGCACTACCCCGAAGCCATCGTCCGCTACGCCAACACCCGCGGGGCCGACAAGGTGATCTACGCCGGCTATTTCCCCATGGGCCTGACCCTGGAGCGGATCATGTCCGACCTGGACGAGGTCCCGTTCAAGGACGCGGTATGGCCGAAGTTCCTGCGCGACAACGCCCGCCAGGTGCTGAAGCTGTAACCGCCTGGCAAGCCCGGCCTGAGCCGGCGGCGAGGCCCCGCTCGGCTCGCTCATGAGCCATTTGGATCAGGCCAAAAGGCCTAGTCCCCGCGGCCATTTTCGGGCTGTTCGGCTCATATACCGCTTTTGGAGGCGGCATTAACCTTGCTCAGTCGTGACGGCGCGTGAGCGCGTCGGGGGCGCGTCGTTCTTCGGCATCACCCTTCGGGGGAGCATTGACGGAGACGGACATGCCAGAACTTCACAGCAACGGAATTCACGAGGCCTACCTTGCCGAACTGTTCAATCCTATGGCGGGGGGCGTCGGATACAATTCCGGGGTAGGAATCGGCGGGGCCGGGATCGGGCCGCAGACCCCGTGGATGTCGACCTATCCGCAGCAGGCTTTCCCGCAACTGAGCTCACAAGTCTTTCCGCAACTGAACGCGCCATGGACGCAACAGCCCACCCAGACCGGCGCTATCGTCCAGCACATCGCGGCCAAGCAGGCGGTGCAGGCGATCCAGCTCTCGCAAGTGCTGCAGGCCCTGCAGCAGATCGTGCACACCATCGCCGTGCAGCAGCAGCATCTGGTGCAGGCCTTGGTGAGCTACGTGGCCCAGCCCCAGCTCGGCGCCTTCGGAACCCAAACCCCGTTCGCCCAGAGCCCGATCAGCCAGACCCCGTTCACTTCAGGCGGGCAGTTCGGGACCACGCCGTTTGGCGCCGGGATCGGCCAGGTTCCGGGACTCCAGACCCAAGGGGTGAGCCAGGCGCTGCAGCACCAGGCCATGCAGCAATTGCTGCAATACCTCGGCGTCCAGCAACCGCAGACGCCGTTCCGGTACGGAATGGCCGCCTAGAGCGCTCTCGCGCCTGACCCTTGCCCCCGGACCGTCGTCGACGGCGGTCCGGGGGCGACCTTTTTTCAAGGAGATACACGTCATGGTCGAGCACACTGGCGAAGACCCT
>DASXMK010000077.1:0-2042 GCA_036495705.1 Caulobacteraceae bacterium
CTTGCGCCCTCGACATTGCCGCCCTGCCCGGCGGCGAGGTCGACGATCACCGAGCCTGGACGCATGGAGCGGGCTTGGTCGACGGAAACGAGGCGGGGGGCCGGACGGCCGGGAATGAGGGCGGTGGTGATGACGATATCCTGGCGACGGATGTGGTCACTGATCAGCGTCGCCTGCTTGGCCTGGTATTCGGCGCTCATTTCCTTGGCGTAGCCGGCGGCGGTCTCGGCGGCCTTGAACTCCTCGTCCTCGACGGCCACGAACTTCGCTCCCAGGGACTCGACCTGCTCCTTGGCCGCCGGGCGCACATCGGTGGCGGTGACCACGGCCCCCAGGCGCCGGGCGGTGGCGATGGCCTGCAGGCCGGCGACGCCGGCGCCCATGACGAACACCTTGGCCGGGGCAACGGTGCCGGCGGCGGTCATCATCATCGGCATGGCCCGGCCATAGGCGGACGCGGCCTCGATCACCGCCCGATAGCCGGCGAGGTTGGCTTGGCTGGAGAGGGCGTCCATGACCTGGGCCCGGGTAATGCGGGGCACGAACTCCATGGCGAAGGCGCTCGCCCCGGCCCGGGCGAGGGCCTGGATCGCCGCCGTCTCCTGGTGGGGATCGATCAGCCCGACGACGATGGTCCCGGGCCTGAGGGCGGCGATCTCTTCATCGCTGGGCGCGCGCACTTTGAGCACGATGTCGGCCCCCTCCAGCGCGGCGGCGAGCGAGGGCGCGATGACCACGCCGGCGGCCTGGTAGTCGGCGTCGGGGGCCGCGGCGGTCAGACCGGCCCCGGTCTCGATGCTCACCTCAAGGCCCTGGGCGATGAGCTTCTTGGCCGCGTCCGGGGTGAGCGCGACGCGGGTCTCACCCGAACGGCGCTCATGGGTGACGGCGAGGCGGGCCATCGCGTCGCTCCCTCAGGGTCCTGGCTAGTGTACGGGGCGCGACTTGTTGCGCAGGAAGGATATGCCGATGGCCAGGACGATGATCCCGGTGGCGAAAGCGCCGAGGAACCCAACGCTGGTGCAGAACCACAGGGTGAGGACCAGGATCAGCGTGCCGCCGAAGAGCGAAATCCATTTGGCGGCGGCCGCGAACAGCCGGAAATCGGCGATCTGGGTCGCGGGGTTCTGCTGGCCGTGATGGTACTCGTCGGAATGGGTGTCGGCCACGAAAACCTCGCGCTACGGAGAGTCGGTTGGCGGCGGTGCTACACCACGCCTTGCCCGGCCTCAAGCCGCAGCCGACCGAACGCGCCCGGACAAGGGGCTAGCGGGTCACTGACCGCATCGGCGGCCGGTTTCATCCGCTTGACGGACCGTTCCGTCACACCGGCGCCGGGTTCGTCTCAAACGCCGCCCGGTCTCGTCCCACGGCTGTAGTTTGCTGGCAGATCCAACCAGGGGACTGTTATGCATACGGATATCAAAAAGCTTTTGGTCGGCGTGGCTGCTTTGGCAACGACGGCCGCGCTCGCGCCGGCGGCGTGGGCCGGTTGCGGCGCTGGACTTGAGAAACAGCCGGCGACCTGGACGTCGTCCGGGTCGCCTCTGGCCCTGACCCGGGTCGACTACACCCGGCCCGCGATCACCGGCCTATGGTCGGTCACGCTTACCGCAGCCGGGAGCCCGATGGATAACGATTGGGGCTTCTCCGAGTGGCACAGCGACGGCACCGAGATCATGAACAGCGGCGGACACTCGCCGGCGTCGGGGAACTTCTGCCTCGGCGTGTGGGCCCAGACTGGAGCGAACACCTACCACCTGAACCACTGGGCGCTGTCCTATGTTCCTTCGGCCAGCCCCCCGTACGGAACCCTCGCCGCCAAGGTCAACCTCAAGGAGGACGTCTCGGTCGGCAGGACTGGAGACACCTTCACGGGCGTGTTCACCATCGATGTCTACCTCCCGAACGGGACGCGTGTGGTCCACGACCACGGCGTGATCATCGGCCAACGCGTCACGCCGAACTGACGCACGACTTCGAAAGCCAGCCTCGGCTGGCTTTCTCTTTATCTCACATCGGCATCTCACATCGGCCTGAAC
>DASXMK010000078.1:0-5082 GCA_036495705.1 Caulobacteraceae bacterium
GAGACCCTGACGCTGCCGAGCGATATCTACAACGCCACCCAATCGCCGGGCGAGGAGAGCCGGGCGCTGGTCTTGTGCGCCATTTCGGTGGTCATCGCCTTCGCCGCCGTGCTGCTGGGCGAACACTTGAACGCCCGCGCCGCACGGCGCTGATGTCCTTCAGTCGGAAATCGGCCGGCCCTTGGTCTCCGGCAACAGGAACGGCAAGGTCACGACGCTGATGGCGGTGAAGATCGCCGAGTACCACAGGCCGGCGTAGATATCGCCGCTGGCGGTGACGATGGCGAAGGCGGTCACCGGCACGAACCCGCCGACCCAGCCGGTGCCGACGTGATAGGGCACCGACAGGGCGGTGTAGCGCACCCTGGCCGGGAACAGCTCCACCAGGGCCGCCGCCTGCGGTCCGTAAAGGGCGGTGCAGGCGACGACGAACACCATGAGGATGGCGAGCAGGGCCCAGAAGTTGACCCGGGCCGGATCGGCCTTGGCCGGGTAGCCGGCCTTGGCCAGCGCTGCGGTGAGCCGCGTCTTGACCTCCGCCTGGGCCGCCTTCAGCGCCGTCGGCGAGAGCCCAACACCTTCGCGCGAGGCGACCACCTGGTCGCCGATCTTGACTACGGCCACAGATCCCGCAGGCGCGGCTGCATTGGCGTAGGAGACGCCGGCGCTGGCCAGGATGCTCTTGGCGATGTCGCAGGCGGTGACGAACCTGGCCTTGCCGATGACGTCGAACTGCAGCGAGCAGCGGGCCGGATCGGCGACCACCACCACCGGGGTCCGTTTCTGCGCCGCTTCCAGAGCCGGGTTGGCGAAGTGGGTCATCGCGTGGAAGGCCGGGAAGTAGGCGACGAGCATCAGGGTCATGCCGCCCCACAGCACCCACTTGCGTCCGACCCGATCCGACAGCCAGCCGAAGAACATGTAGAGCGGCGCGCTGGCGATCGTCATGGCCATCAGAAGCTGCTCGCCGGTGGCCGGGGCGATCTTCATGAACCGCTCCAGGAACACCTGTTCGGCGTAGAAGAAGGTCAGGTACCAGACCGCGCCCTGGGCGCTCATCAGGGCGAAGAAGGCGATCAGCACCAGCTTGAGGTTTTCCCAACGGCCAAACGCTTCGGCGTAGGGCGCCTTGGCCCTGGCGCCATGCGCATGCATGGCGGCGAACACCGGGCTCTCGGAGAGTCTGAGCCGCATCCACAGCGACATGGCCAGGAGCCCGGCCGAAAGCAGGAAAGGGAAGCGCCAGCCGCCGGTGAAGCCGGGATCGGCGAAGCGGGCGTCGCCTTGCCACCCGCGCACGACGAGGATGACCACCAAGGCCCCGATCAGGCCGAAGGCGGCCGAGGACTGGACAGCGCTGGTCAGCATCCCGCGGCGCTTCGCCCCAGCATGCTCGGCGACGTAGATCACCGCCCCGCCGTACATGCCGCCGAGCGCCGTCCCCTGGATGATGCGCATGAGGATCAGCAGCAGCGGCGCGATCGGCCCGACCATCGGATAGGTCGGCAGCAGGCCGATGGCTACCGTGGCCCCGCCCATCATCGAAAGGGTGATGAGAAACGTGCCCTTGCGCCCGGCCCGGTCGCCGATGCGGCCGAAGATCAGCGCGCCCAGCGGGCGAAAGAAATAGGCCACGCCGAATAGGGCCAGGGCCGCGAGTAGCCCGGCGGTGGAGGAAAGGCCGGTGAAGAAGTTTTTGGCGATGATCGGGGTCAGGGCCCCGAAGACGAAGAAGTCGTACCATTCGAAGGCGGTGCCGGTGGCCGAGGCGGTGACGATCATCGTCATCGAGGGCCGCCGCCGGATCGCCCCGGCGGCTTCGATCGTGGCTCCGGTCATAGGCGTTGCAGTCCCCCTGTGGACAAGGCCCCCCTACCGGCTATCGCCGGGCCTCCCCCCCAGAGGGGCTCTCCTCCCCCACAGGGGGAGGGGGACCGCGAAGCGGTGGAGGGGGTTTCAAGCACCAGTCTAATTTCAGGCAGTCTAAAATGCGCTTTCGCCGGTGATGGCGCGGCCCAGGATGAGGGCGTGGACGTCGTGCGCCCCCTCATAGGTGTTGACCGTCTCCAGGTTCGCCGCATGGCGCATGACATGGTACTCGCCGCTGATTCCGTTGCCGCCGTGGATGTCCCGGGCGGCTCTGGCGATGTCCAGCGCCTTGCCGCAGTTGTTGCGCTTCATCAGGCTGATGGCTTCCGGAACCCAGGCGCCTTCGTCGATCAGCCGGCCGAGCGCCAGGGCCCCTTCGTAGCCGAGGGCGATCTCTGTCATCATGTCGGCCAGCTTCTTCTGGACCAGCTGGCGGGCGGCCAGCGGGCGGCCGAACACCTTGCGGCTGGCGACATATTCCCTGGACGCGTGCAGGCAGAACTCGGCCGCGCCCATGGCCCCCCAGGCGATCCCGTAACGGGCCTTGTTGAGGCATGAGAATGGCCCGCGCAGGCCCGACACGCCCGGCAGGAGGGCGTCGGCGCCGACGGCGACGTCGCTGAGCGAAATCTCGCCGGTGACCGAGGCCCGCAAGGAGAGCTTGTTCTTGATCGTCGGGGTTTCGAAGCCGGCCGCGCCGCGCTCGACCAGAAAGCCGCGGATCTCGCCGTCGAGCTTGGCCCACACCAGGGCGACATCGCAGATCGGGGCGTTGGTGATCCACATCTTGGCCCCGTTGAGCACATAGCCGCCGTCCACCGCCCGGGCGACAGTGCGCATAGACGCCGGGTCGGAGCCGCCGTCGGCTTCGGTGAGCCCGAAGCAGCCCACCGCCTCGCCCCTGGCCATCGGCGGCAGCCAGCGCCGCCGCTGTTCTTCCGAGCCGAAGGCGTGGATCGGGTACATGACCAGCGAGGACTGCACGCTCATGGCCGAGCGATAGCCGCTGTCCACGGCCTCGATCTCGCGGGCAATCAGGCCGTAGGCGACGTGGCTCACGCCCGAGCCGCCGTAGGCCTCCGGCAAGGTGGCCCCGAGAAACCCGAGCGCGCCCATCTCGGTCATGATCTCGCGGTCGAAGCGCTCCTCGGCGAAGGCGCTCACCACGCGCGGCAGGAGCTTGTCGCGGGCGTAGGCTCGGGCCGCCTCGCCGACCATGCGTTCCTCCTCGCTGAGGCGCGAGGCGAGGTCGAGCGGGTCCTCCCAATGGAAAGTCTTGGTGGCGGCGTCGAGCGGCATGGGTCGTTCAGTCCTTGGGGCGTGTACGGGTCTTATGACCCGAAGGGTCGTGATAGCAAAGGCGGGGTGTCGCGGTTGGCGATACGCAAGTAGGGAGGTGGCTGGGCGCGCGTTCGTTGCGGCCGGAGGGCCATGGCCATGACCACACGCTTGACGACCCGCCTCGATCGCGTGCTCGACGGCCTGCCGCGCGCGTATCCAGGGCCGGGCGGGGCCGTGGCCGTGGTGCGCGAGGGCGAGGTCCTGGCCCGCCACGCCTGGGGTTGGGCCAACGCCGAGCGCCGCATTCCCTTCACCGCGCGCAGCCTGTTCCGCATCTGCTCGATCACCAAGCAGTTCACCTGCGCCCTGGTCCTCGACGCCTTCCCCGACCCCATGGTGCTCGATGGCGACGTCCGCGCCCGCCTGCCGCGGTTGGAGCAGGAAGCGCCCGGCGCGCTGCGTCTCCTCCACAACCAGTCGGGCCTGCGCGACTATTGGGCGCTGGCCATGCTCCACGGGGCCGGGGCCGAAGACCCGTTCGGCGAGGCCGAAGCCAATCACGTAATCGCCGGCGCCCGGACCCTGCAGTTCGCCCCGGGAACCCGGTATTCCTACGCCAACCAGAATTTCCGCCTTCTGGGCGACATCGTTGCGGCGCGGGCCGATCGCCCGTTCGCCGAACTTTTGCGTAGCCGCATTTTCGACCCGGTCGGCATGGCCGACGCTTTTGTCGCCGCCGACACGCGGGCCCTGCCGGACGGGACCGAGGGTTATGAGGGTTCGAGCGCGGACGGTTTCCGGGCGGCGGAGAACCGCATTCTGTGGACCGGCGATGCCGGCATGGGCGCGAGCCTGGACGACATGATCGCCTGGGAGCGCCACATCGACGCGACCCGTGACGATCCGGCCGCGCTCTATCGCCGCCTGACCGCCCCGGTGCGGTTCGCCGACGGCGCGGCGGCCGGCTATGGCTTTGGCCTTGGCCGCCAGAGCGAGCTCGGCCGCCAGGTCAGCGGGCACGGCGGCGGGCTGCGCGGTTGGCGCAGTCATCGACTGTACTGCCCTGCGGAGCGGGTCTCGGTCGTGGTTCAGTTCAATCACCTGTCCGACGCCCACGCCGCGGCCATCGACCTGTTCGCGGCCGCTCTGGACGAGGACCGGCCAGCAAAGCCCACCGCCGCCCCGGCCCCGGAATGGTTGGGGGCCTATGTCGAGCCGGAAAGCGGCCTCTCCGTGCGCCTCGAGGCCAGCCCCGAGGGCCAGGTGCTGGTGCGTTACGGCTATCCGCCGCAAACGCTCGACCTCAAGGCGGGCGGGGCGCAGGGCGATGACGGCGCCAGCCTGCAGGTTCGCGAGGATGGTCTGTGGCTGGACCGCCCCCGGGAGAATCTGAGCACCCGGTTGCAGCCCTGCGTGGGCGATGTCGCGAGCCGCATCGCCGGCCGCTATCACTGCGCTGAATTGGACGCCGAGCTGACCATCGCCGACGCCGGCGGCGCGTACTACGGCGCCTTTTCGGGTTTCCTCGGCCAGGGGCGCATGGAGCAGCTCGAACCCATCGGTCCAGACGTATGGGTGCTGCCGTGCGCTCGGGCGTTGGATTTCACCCCGCCAGGGGATTGGACCTTGGCCTTCACCCCGAGCGGAGACGGCGCGGCGCCTTCCGTCCGCGTTGGATGCTGGTTGGCCCGCGGTCTCGACTTCGTGCGAGCCCGCTGACGCTGGGGAAACCGCCTTTGCCGCCGACCCTGTCCGTGGCAGGCTTGCCCGAGCAACAACGTCAGAAAGGGAGAAGACCATGCCCATGATCCAGCGTCTGGCGGCGGAGTTTGTCGGCACGTTGTGGCTGGTGCTCGGCGGTTGCGGGGCGGCGGTGCTGGCCGCCGCCTTTCCCAATCTCGGCATCGGCTTCGCTGGCGTGGCCCTGGCGTT
>DASXMK010000079.1:0-7234 GCA_036495705.1 Caulobacteraceae bacterium
CTGTTCTTCTCCGCCACCATGCCGCCGGAGATCACCCGGCTGACCAAACAGTTCCTGCACGATCCGGTGCGCATCGAGGCGGCGCCGCCGGCGACCACAGCCGAGGGCATCTCTCAACACATCGTACGCGTCCCGGCGGCCGATCCGGCGATCAAGCGTCTGGCCCTGCGTGCACTGGTGGGCGCGCCGGACGTGAAAAACGGGATCGTCTTCTGCAACCGCAAGTCCGAAGTGGATGTTGTGGCCAAGTCACTGAAGAAACACGGTTTTGATGCGTCGCCCATCCACGGCGACCTGGATCAGAGCCAGCGGACGCGCACCCTGGAGGCTTTCCGGCGCGGAGACCTCAAGGTGTTGGTGGCTTCGGACGTCGCCGCCCGCGGCCTCGATATCCCCGACGTCAGCCACATCTTCAATTACGACGTCCCCCATCACGCCGATGACTATGTGCAC
This sequence comes from Caulobacteraceae bacterium, assembly GCA_036495705.1. Classification (GTDB taxonomy): domain Bacteria; phylum Pseudomonadota; class Alphaproteobacteria; order Caulobacterales; family Caulobacteraceae; genus Acaudatibacter. The sequence continues at coordinate 454 of DASXMK010000079.1, forward strand.
CGGATCGGGCGCACGGGACGGGCCGGCAAGACTGGCCAAACCTTCATGATCGTGACCCCGGCGGACGGCCGGGCGGTGGACAAGGTGGTCAGGCTGACGGGCAAGGCGCCCGATGAAGTAAAGCTCGATGTCGACTGGTCTCAGGCGCGGATCTCACCGAGACCAGCCGGCCGCCGGTCGGACTCGGCGCCCGGGCGGCGCGACCGCTCGCGCGGCAGACCGGCCAGCGAAACCTCCGTGGCTCCGATGACACCCATCGCCGCAACCCCGACCGTTGCCAAAGAACCGGAACCTGTCGCCGTTCCACAGGATACGCGCCCGGCCCGCGAGCCGCGCGGCGAACAGGCGGAGAAACCGCGCCATAGGGATCAGGTCCGCCGCGAACGCCCCTCCCATCGCCCGTCCGAGGACGAGCATGGCGCCGTGGTCGGTTTCGGATCCGACACGCCCGCGTTTCTGGCCCGAGCCATTCGGGTTCCGGCGAGCGCCGAGGACTAGCGCTTAGCGGGCGATGGCCCCGGCCAGATATTTGCGGATCCCTTCGCCGTAAGGCGGTCGCAGGGCCTTCAGTTGCGGCAAGTCGTTCTTCAACTGGGTGTAAACCGCCTTGCGATGGCTGAATTCACGGAAGCCGTCCTGGCCGTGGTAGGCGCCCATTCCCGAAGGTCCGACGTCGCCAAAAGGCAAATCTTCCTGGGCCACATGGAAAACCACATCATTGACGGTGACGCCGCCTGACGTGGTCCGGGCGAGCACCGTCTCGCGCTCGTCGGGATCGGCGCCAAAATAATACAGCCCGAGCGGACGATCATGGGCGTTCACATAGGCGACCGCTTCGTCCAGCGAGGCGTAACTCTTCACCGGCAGGACCGGCCCGAAGATCTCCTCCTTCATCACCTTCAGGTCGTCGGAGGGTTCCAGGATCAGGGTTGGGGCGATACGGCGGTGCTCCTGCTGTGTCAGGTCTTCATCTTCGGGCTTGATTTCGACGACCTGGGCCCCTTTTGCCCTGGCCTCCTCGACATACCCGGTCAGCCGATCGAAGTGTTTCTGCGAGACAATGGCCGTGTAGTCGGGGTTGTCCTTGATCGTCGGGTACATGCCCGTCACCGCCCGTTTCGCCTCTTCAACGAACTCGCCCATACGATCGGCGGGGGCCAGCACATAGTCGGGGGCCAGGCAGATCTGGCCGGCGTTCAGGGTCTTGCCGCTCATGATCCGCGCCGCAGCCGTCGCCATGTCCGCCGTGCGCGAAAGGATCACCGGGCTCTTGCCGCCAAGCTCCAGGGTCAGGGGCGTTAGATTATCGGCGGCCGCCCGCATCACGTGGGCGGCGATCGAAGTAGCGCCGGTGAACACGAGGTGGTCGAACGCCAGGCCGGCGAACACCTGGCCGATGTCAGGGCCGCCAGTGATCACGGCGATCTCTTCAGGAGAGAACACCGAGCCAAACATCCGCGCCATCAGCGCCGAAGTGGCCGGCGTATATTCGCTGGGCTTGATCATCGCCCGGTTGCCGGCGGCCAGCACGCCGGCCAACGGCGTGAAGGTCAGGTTCACCGGGAAATTCCACGGGCTGATGATGCCGACGACACCCTTGGGCTGGAATCGAACCTCGGCCTTGGCCCCGAAGAGACCCAGGAGGCCTGGCGTGGTCTTGCGGCGCTCGGGCCGCATCCAGGTCTTCACCCGTTCCTTGGCGTACTTGAGGGTGCCGATGGACGACGCCACGTCGGTAAAGGCGGTGGCCTCGCGCGACCGGGCGCCAAAGTCGTCGGCCAAGGCGTTTTCGATCTCGCCCCGATAATCCACCAGCAGACCGATGCAGCGATCGATGCGTTCGATGCGAAGTTCAGCGCTCGGCGCGCCGTCGCGGAGGTGAGCGGCCTTCTGAGCCTCCAGCACGGTCTGCATATCGGCGGTCATGGCGTTCTCCCCGGCAAAGCGCCGCGATGCGCTTTCGCGCCGCCTCAGGTCAAGCGCGCGCTGGGACTACTGCGGTTCCGCCGGTTGAATGGTGACGCTCTCGCCACAGCCGCAGGCGTCGGTCTCGTTCGGGTTCCGGAACACGAATTTGGCCGCCAGCTTGGTGGTCTCGAAGTCGATCTCCGAACCGATCAGGAACAGCACCGCCTTGGGCTCGATGAGGATCTTCACGCCCTTGTCTTCGACGATCTCGTCCAGGGGATCGGCCGCTTCGGCGTACTCGAGCACATACTCCTGGCCCGCGCAGCCGCCGTTCTTCACCCCCACGCGCAGTCCCGCGTACGGCTTCTCGGCCCTGGCCATGATCTCCCGCACGCGCCCGGCGGCGGCGTCGGTCAGAGTGACGATCTTCGGCCTCGGGCGGCGCGATCGGGTTTGGACGATAGTTTCCATGGGCTTCTAGAACATGTTCAATTCGAGTTTGGCTTCGTCCGACATCAGTGACGGGTCCCAGGGCGGATCGAACACCAGATTGACTGTGCAGCCGGTGACTTCCGGTATCTGGCGGACCGCATCCTCAACCCAGCCCGGCATCTCGCCGGCTACCGGACACCCGGGCGCCGTCAGGGTCATGTCGATGGCCACCGCGCGTTCATCGGAGACGTCGACTTTGTAGATAAGGCCGAGCTCGTAGATGTCGACGGGGATCTCGGGATCGTAGACCGTCTTCAGTTTCTCGACGAGCTTGTCGGTCAGGGCGTCAAGCTCGCCCTGGTTGAGAGCGGTCGCAGGCTCCGCGGCGGTGTGGGCGGCGTCATCCATCAGGTGAACAGGGTCCGTGTCTTGTGGAGCGCCTCAACAAACGAGTCGGCCTCCTCGAGGGTATTATATAGGGCGAAGGAGGCGCGGACGCTGCCGGTGACGCCAAAGCGGCGCATGAGCGGCTCGGCGCAGTGGGTGCCGGCCCGCACGGCGACGCCGTAACGGTCCAGCACCTGGGCGACATCGTGGGCGTGGGCCCCCAGCATATTGAACGCGAAGATCGCCCCTTTGCCGGGCGCGCTGCCCAGCTCAGTCAGCCAGTTTGCTCCATTGATTCCGGACTTTACCCGCTTATAGAGCGCGTGCTCGTGGGCGGCGATGGCCGCGCGGTCGAAGCCCTCGAGCCAGTCGATGGCGGCGCCAAGGCCAATGGCCTCCAGGATCGGCGGGGTGCCCGCCTCGAACCGGTGCGGCGGTGCGGCGTAACTAATTTCATCCAAGGTGACGGTGTCGATCATTTCGCCGCCGCCCTGATAGGGCCGGGCCGAGGCCAGGTGCTCGGCCTTGCCGTACAGCGCCCCGACCCCCGTCGGCCCATAGAGCTTATGCCCGGAAAAGACATAGAAATCCGCGTCCAGGGCCTGGACGTCGATGGGGCTGTGGACGATCGCCTGGCAACCGTCGACGAGCGTCAGGGCGCCGACCCGGTGGGCGGCGGCGATGATCTCGGCCACCGGATTCACCGTCCCCAGCACGTTCGACATGTGGCTGACGGCCACCATGCGCGTGCGCGGGCCGATGAGGTCGTATAGCGCTTCGATGTCGAGCCGACCATCGTCCAACAGAGGGGCAAAACGCAGACAAACGCCCTGGCGCTCGCGCAGAAAGTGCCACGGAACGATGTTCGAGTGATGCTCCATGGTGGTCACAACGACCTCGTCGCCGGGGCCCCAGGTGTGGCCGAACGAGGAAGCCACCAGGTTGATGGCCTCGGTGCCGCCCTTGGTGAACACGATCTCCGAAACGCTGGCGGCGCCCAACAAGCGGCGGACCGCCTCGCGGGCCGCCTCGTAGGCGTCGGTGGTCTCGTTGGCCAGGGTGTGCAGGCCGCGATGGACATTGGCGTAGGCGTTCTCCATCGCCCCGGTCATGGCGGCGATGACCGCGCGCGGTTTCTGCGCCGAGGCGGCGTTGTCGAGATAGACCAGCGGCTGACCGTTCACCTCGCGGGCGAGGATCGGGAACTGGGCGCGGGCGGCGTGGACATCGAAGCTCATGCGGGGGCCTGCGCCATGAAGCCGCGGACAACCTCGCGCGCGCCTTCATGCTCGATGCGATCGATGACTTCGCCCAGGAACGCTTCGGTGAGCAGGGCCCGGGCCGCGTCCTCGGGAAGCCCGCGCTGGCGGGCGTAGAACAGGGCGTCTTCGTCCAGAGCGCCGATGGAGTTGCCGTGCGAGCAGATGACTTCGTCGGCGTAGATCTCCAGTTCCGGCTTGGCGTCGACCTCGGCGCGGTCGGAGAGCACCAGGGCATGGTGGCCCATGTGCGCCTCGCTGCGATCCGAGCCTCGGGCGACCTCGATGCGGCCCTGAAAGACGCCGCGGGCCTGATCGGCGGCGACGCCCTTGGTCAACTGATCGGTGGCCCCGTCGGGGCCGGCATGGACGACCACGGTGGTGATGTCGGCGTGGCGGCGACCGGCGAGACGATAGAGGCCATCGAGCCGCACCGTGGCCCCGCCGCCGGCATGCTCGACGCGGGTCTCGATACGCTGCCGCTTCGCGCCGGTGGTGACGACGGTCTGGGCGAAGCGGCCACCCGGCGAGAGGCGCACGCGGGCGCTGGAAACCGAGATCGCCGCCTCCGGCTCGTCGGCCAACACCAGCCGTTCCAGCCGCGCGTCCTCACCCACCGTGATGGCCAGATCGGCCTCGGTGACATAGGCGTCCCGGCCTTCGTGGCTTTCGAGCAACAGGAGATCGGCCTTCGCGCCCAGGGTGATGGCCAGCTGGCTGGCGTGGGCGCCGGGTTCGGCGGCGAAGAACCGCAGGGCGACGAGGCGGCGTTCGCCATCGGCAAGCTCAATCACAGACGGGCCCTGCCCGTTTATGATTTCAACAACTTCCGCCGCCATGTTCGCAAACGGACCGGGCGGGATCGGCCCTTCGTGCACAGGCGAGGGCGACGGCAGGACGCGTAGCAGGCCGCGGATGTCGCTCCAGCGCCAGTCCTCGTCGCGCCGCGACGGCAGTTCGGCCAGATCGCCGGTGGCTATGGCGCGGGCGAGGCTCATGCGGCGTAGCGGTCGTAGCCGGCGCGCTCAAGCTCGAGCGCCAGTTCGGGGCCACCCGACTGGGCGATGCGGCCCGAGGCCAGGACATGCACCCGGTCTGGGCGGATATATTCCAGTAGCCGCTGATAGTGGGTGATCACCAGCATCGTGCGATCGGGCGCGCGCATGGCGTTGACCCCTTCGGCGACGATCCGCAGGGCGTCGATATCAAGGCCGGAATCGGTCTCGTCGAGCACCGCCAATCGCGGCGATAAGATCATCATTTGAAGGATTTCCATGCGTTTCTTTTCGCCGCCGGAGAAGTCGACGTTGAGGCCCCGCCGAAGCATGTCGAAATCCATTTTGAGTTCGCTCGCCCGGGCCCGCACCAGGCGCAGGAAATCGGGGGCCGAAACCTCGGCCTCGCCGCAGGCCTTGTGCTGGGCGTTGAGGGCGGTGCGCAGGAAAACGAGCGCCGACACCCCGGGAATCGCGACCGGATACTGGAACGACAGGAAGACGCCCTTGGCGGCCCGCTCGTCCGGGCTGAGGGCCAGCAGGTCCTCGCCGTCGAGGGTCACGGAACCGGCGGTGACATCGTAACCGGGCCGCCCGGCCAGGGCGAAGGCCAGGGTGGATTTGCCGGCTCCGTTGGGTCCCATGACCGCGTGCACTTCGCCGGTGGGCACGTCCAGGGTCAGGCCATCGATTATGGCCTTATCGCCGACGGTCACGTGCAGGTTGTTGATCGAAAGCATTGGACCCTAAACGTTTTCTGATGATTGGAGCTGAGCCGCGAGTGGCTTCAGGAACTCGAGCCGGTTGCCGAACGGATCGTAGATGTAGATGCGCTCGTGGCCAGGCAGGGGTTCGTCGTCGGCGACCTCATAGCCGGCCGCGCGGGCGAGGCTGGCCATCCGCGCGACATCATCGACCCGGAACGCGATGTGGGCCTTGCGCGCCGGCCGGAACGGCTCCTCGACCCCGCAATGGACCTTGACGGCCGGGGTCTCGAACCAGGCCCCGCCGCGGGCGGCGAGGTTGGCCGGCTTGGGCTGTTCGGTCAGGCCCAACAGGCCGTCGTAGAAGGCGCGGGCGGCCGCCTCCCCGCCCCTGGGAATGGCGACCTGGACATGGTCGATGGCTTCGAGGCTCATCCGACGCTGCCTTCCAGGGAGATGGCCACCAGCTTCTGGGCCTCGACGGCGAACTCCATGGGTAGTTCCTGCAGCACGTCCTTGACGAAGCCATTGACCAGCAGCTGCACCGCCTCTTCCTCGGTGAGACCGCGCTGCATGGCGTAGAACAGCTGGTCTTCGGAGAGGCGCGAGGTGGTGGCCTCGTGCTCAAACCGCGCCTGGCCGTTGCGGGCCTCGATGTACGGCGTGGTGTGGGCCGCGCAGTGCTTGCCGATCAGCAGCGAGTCGCACTGGGTAAAGTTGCGGGCTCCAATAGCCTTTGGGTGGGCCGAGACTAGGCCTCGATAGGTATTCGAAGAGTACCCGGCGGATATGCCCTTGGAGATGATCCGCGGGCGCGTGTCACGGCCCAGATGGATCATCTTGGTGCCGGTATCGGCCTGCTGGTGATTGTTGGTGATGGCGATCGAATAAAACTCGCCAATCGAGTTGTCCCCTTGCAGCAGCACGCTGGGATATTTCCAGGTGATGGCCGAGCCGGTTTCCACCTGCGTCCAGGAAATCTTGGCGTTGACGCCGGCGCACTTGCCGCGCTTGGTCACGAAATTGTAGATACCGCCCTTGCCCTCCTTGTCGCCCGGATACCAGTTCTGGACGGTCGAATACTTGATCTGGGCGT
>DASXMK010000080.1:0-3931 GCA_036495705.1 Caulobacteraceae bacterium
GGCGGCCAGGCTCAGCTTGCGACCGACGTCGAACAGCGACAGGCTGGCGGTGTGGCGTTCGGCCCCCGTCATCCAGTTGAAGTCGGCCACGTTGAGGATGCGCATGGATCTCGCCCGTTGCCGGTGGGTCAATCCCGCCGACGCCCTCTACGTGGCCTATCACGACGACGAATGGGGCGTGCCGGAATATGACAGCCGGGCGCTGTGGGAAAAGCTGGTGCTGGACGGCTTCCAGGCCGGCCTGGCGTGGATCACCATCCTGCGCAAACGCGAGGCCTTCCGGACCGCCTTTGCCGGCTTCGACCCGGAAATAGTGGCCCGCTACGGCGAGGCCGACCGCGCCCGGCTGATGGCCGATCCTGGCATCGTGCGCTCCAACGCCAAGATCGACGCGGCGATTTCCGGGGCTCGGATCTGGCTCGACATGCGCGAGCGCGGCGAGGATTTCTCGGCCTTCCTGTGGGCCTTTGCCGGCGGCAAGCCGGTGCAGAACCGCTGGGACGATATCGGCCAGGTCCCGGCCCAGACGCCACTGGCGGTCGAGGTGGCCAAAGCGCTGAAAGCCAAGGGTTTCAAGTTCTGCGGCCCGGTGATCACCTACGCCTTCATGCAGGCGGTGGGCATGGTCAACGACCACACCGTGCTCTGTTATCGCCACGCCGAGGTGGCGGCGTTGGCGCGATGAAAGCCGCCGTCCATTTGCGCCTGGAGCGGGCTCATCCGGCCCCGGTGGCCGGGGTCGACGAGGCCGGGCGCGGGCCCTGGGCCGGCCCGGTGTGCGCCGCCGCGGTGATCCTGCCGCCCCGCTCGCGCATCGCCGGGGTCGATGATTCCAAACGCCTGACGGCGGAACAGCGGGAGGCGGCGGAAGTCAGGATCAAGGCCCGGGCCATCGCCTGGGCGGTGGCCTTCGCCTCGGTGGAAGAAATCGCCAGCCTCAACATCCTGGCGGCCACGGGCCTGGCCATGCGCCGGGCGGTCGAGGGGCTGGCCGTCCCGCCGGCCTTTGTGCTCATCGACGGCGACTATCTCTTCGACCTGCCGTGCAAGGCGGCCACGGTGGTGGGCGGCGACGGCGTCTCGGCCTCGATCGCCGCCGCCTCGATCCTGGCCAAGACGGCGCGCGACCGGCTGATGGTGGCCATGGATAAGACCTATCCAGGCTACGGCTTCGCCGCGCACAAGGGTTATGGCGTCCCGGCCCATATTCAGGCGCTCAAGGCGCTGGGCCCGTGCGACATCCATCGCACCTGCTGGCGCGCCGTGCGCGAGGCGCTCGATTGGGAGAGCACCGTTAGCCTTACCGACGCCTAGCGCTCGTCGCTACGCTCCGCATTCGGGCGCGCTGTCCGGCCAGCGCGGGAGTTGACTGACTCATTCAAGCTTGACCCGCCGATGGGTTAGCCGTTTCGACGGCGCTGATGAGCGATGCCATGATCGATGTCCTCAAATGGCAGGGCGCGGCCTGCGCGGCCATGGGCTCGCCATTTTCCGGCGCCCTGCTGGAGCGGGCGGCGGCGGCGCTGCCCGATCAGCCGACGTTCCAGACCGCCTTTGCGCCATGGGAGGACCGCGGCCGCCGGGAGCTGTTCGACGACGCCGTGCCTCTGCGTTGGCTGGGCGCCCTGCACGATCTGGCCTTGGAATACTCTGAAGGCCCGCTGGCGGAAGCTTATCCGCGCGCGGGGCGTCCCGGTGACCCTGACCGCGCCTGGCCCCGGGTCGCCGAAGCGATGGAGATCGAGGGTCGTCGCATCGCCGACTTCATGCGCCACGAGCCGCAGACCAATGAGGTCCAGCGCTCGGCCGTGCTTCTGCCCGGTTTCATCACCATCGCCGCCGCGGCCGGCTTGCCCCTGCGCACCCTCGAACTGGGGGCCAGCGCCGGCCTCAACCAACTGTGGGATCAGCGTCACTATCGCCTCGGCGAGGTCGGCGAATGGGGACCGGCCGACGCCCCGCTTCGCCTCGACGTCGACTGGCGCGGCCCGCGGCCGCCCCTCGGAGCGCCGGTGAGGGTGGCGTCGCGCGCCGCCTGCGACCGCAAGCCCGTCGCCCTATCTGATCCCATCCAGCGCCGCCGCCTGAAGGCCTATGTTTGGCCCGACCAGGACGATCGCCTGCGGCGGCTTGAGGCCGCCATCGCCCAGACCCTGGCCGCCGGAATCACCGTCGAGACCGAAGACGCGGTAGTATGGGCCCGGCGCCAGGCCCGTTCCACGCCCGGCGTCGGGACCGTCGTGTTTCACTCGGTGTTCTTCGGCTACATGCCGGCCGGGAGCCAGACCGCACTGGTCGATGGCCTGGTCGAAGCCGGCGCCGCCGCCAGCGCCGCCGCGCCCCTGGCCTGGCTGCGCATGGAGCCGGGGAAGGACAATCCCGCGTCGATGGAGCTGCGCCTGACTTACTGGCCGGGCGGCGAGGATCGCCTGTTGGCCACCGCCCATCCGCACGGCGCCTGGATCGAATGGATGGGCGGGCAGGTAGCAGCGCCCGATCCGGCGCCCTCCGCGCACGCCTCCGCTCCAGACGGCGAGGCGCTGCTGACGGCGCCTAAATCCGCATCGGATCGGCGCGGGCGCGACGGATGGCGCGCTCGAGGGCGACGGCGAAATCGCGCCGCTCCGACCTCGTCAGCGCCCGGGCGACGGGCAGGCCCCGATCCGACAGGCGAAGCTGCAGATCGGCCTCGTCCTCATCTCCGGCCAGGGCGACGCGGGTGAAAGCCGTAGGCGACTGCCAGATGGTGTGCTCGCCTTTGGGCGTTTCCAGCACCACCCGGACTTCGTCGGCCGTGACCTGGATGCGCTCCTTGCGCAAGACCGCCCGGCCGCTGGCGATGAAGGCGACGATCACCGCGATCACGTCCAGGCCGAGAAACAGCGGCACCGGGGCCGCGCGCATGGCCAGAAAGACGATGGCGGTCAGGGTGTTGATGCCGGTGAGGACCGAGATCAGGACAATGAACCCCTTGCGCGACAGCGAGCGGTGCGGGGTGATGACCGCGTCCATGTACAAGGGGCCGTCCATCTCGCCCCGACAATAGGCCCAAGAGCAGGATGATTTCAGGCGGAATCGACTAAAATCTGAATCCTGCTCGTGAATCAAACGTGTAGAGCCTGATTCAGCCTTTGCATCTGGTCCGTGCAAAGCCATCAGGCTCTCGTCAGCGGCTTGGCGAGGGAGGCGAAGCGGGCGATAGGTCCGGCCATGGCTCGGCCGTCCAAGTCCAAAGAAGCGGCCCGCATCGCGGCGATATTCGACCGCTTCGCCGAGGCAGCCTCCGATCCGCGCACCGAGCTCGTCTATCGCTCACCGTTCACCCTGCTGGTGTCGGTGGTGCTCTCGGCCCAGGCCACGGACGTCTCGGTGAACAAGGCCACCGCCAAACTGTTCGCGGTCGCCGACACCCCGCCGACGATGCTGGCTTTGGGCGAAGCCGGTCTTATTCCCTACATCGCCCAGATCGGCCTCTATCGCACCAAGGCGCGCAACGTCATCGCCCTCTCGCGCCTCCTGATCGAGCGCCACGGCGGCGAGGTCCCGCTGGAGCGCGCCGCCCTGGAGGCGCTGCCCGGCGTCGGTCGCAAGACCGCCAGCGTGGTCCTCAATGAGCTGGGCGCCGAAGCGGCCATCGCCGTCGACACCCACGTCTTCCGCGTCGCCCATCGCTTGGGCCTCTCCAATGGCAAGACGCCGCACGAGGTTGAGGTCGATCTGATGCGCATCATCCCGCCGGCGCGGCGCACCCGCGCCCATCACTGGCTGATCCTGCACGGCCGCTATGTGTGCGTGGCCCGCAAACCCAAATGCGCCACCTGCGTGGTCGGCGATCTTTGCCCTTCGCACGACCTGTACCTCTAGGCGATGCCGGCTCCCCCCGGGCCCACGCTCGCGTCGCTGAACGCCCGCCCGCTGCCGCCCTGGTACG
>DASXMK010000081.1:0-6929 GCA_036495705.1 Caulobacteraceae bacterium
ACGCCCGGCCTCAACATCGTCCAGACCGGCGGCCCCGGAGGCCTGACCTCGGTGTTCATCCGCGGGGCCAACGCCAACCACACCGAGGTCATCATCGACGGCATCGACGTCAACGACCCAAGCCAGCTGGGGGCCTTCGACTTCGGCCAGGGCCTGGCTTCGGGCCTGGCGCGGATCGAGGTTCTGCGCGGGCCGCAGAGCAGCCTCTATGGGGCCGACGCCCTGGGCGGGGTGATCAATATCGTCACCCCGGCCGGGAACGGGCCGCCGGCGCTCACCGCTAGCCTGGAAGGCGGATCGTTCGCCACCTTCAACCAGAGCGCGGGGCTGACCGGGGCGCAGGGACCGTTCCACTACACGGTCAACATTGCCCATTTCCGTTCCGGCGACACGCCGGTGACGCCGCCGGGCCTGTTGGCCCCCGGCGAGGCGGCGATCGGCGACCGCTACGACAACCTCACCGCCAACGCCAAACTCGGTTTTGACCTCAGCCGGGCGCTCAGCCTTGGCCTGGTGCTGCGCTATGTGGACAGCGACTATCGCTCCACGGGCGAGAATTTCGACGTGTTCCCGGCCATCCCGGACGCGGTCCAGACCGACCAGAAGGAGCGGCAGTTCTTCGTCCGCGGCACGGCGGCGCTGGACCTGTTCGACGGGCGGGTGAAGACCGTCGCCGGTCTCGCCTACGCCAACTTCAAGACCACCATTCAGAGCCCGGACGACGGCTTTGGCCTGCCGGCGCCGGTGATCGACAACGGCGACCGGCTGAAGTTCGACCTGCTGTCGACGATCGTCCTCGATCCGCGCAACACCCTGCTCCTGGGGGCCGACGAGACCGTCGACCGGCTGATCGACAGTCCGGTCAGCGCCATTGAGAGCCGGGCCGGCGGCTTTGTCGAGCTGCAGTCGCGGCCGGTCCGGTGGCTGACCTTGGCGGCCAGCGCCCGCTATGACGCCGACGACCGTTTCGGCGACAGGGCCACCTGGCGCCTGGCGCCGGCCTATACGATCGCCGCCACCGGCACGGTGCTCAAGGCCAGCGTCGGAACTGGCGACAAGGCCCCGAACCTGAGCGAGTTGTTCGTCAGCTTTCCGGCTTTCAACTTCTTCGCCAATCCGAACCTCAAACCGGAAACCAGTTTCGGCTATGACCTCGGTTTCGAGCAGCCCCTATGGAACGCCCGGGCGCGGCTCGGCGCCACCTGGTTCCACAACGATATCCGCGATCTGATCGAGACCAACACGGCCGGCGATTCCTACGCCAACATCGGCCGGGCCACGACCTATGGGGTGGAGAGCTTTGCTTCACTGGCTCTCACCGACCGCCTGGCCCTGCGCGCGGACTACACCTGGACCATCGCCCGGGACGATGTGGCCAACCAGGAACTGCTTCGCCGGCCGAAAAACAAGGCCAGCGTCGCGGCCACCTGGCAAGCCAGCCGACGGCTGCGCCTGGCCACCACCCTGGTCTATGTCGGCGCCTGGGTGGACGGCAATCGCGACTTCTCGATCCCCCGGCTGACGGCCAGCCCTTTCGCGACGATCAACGTCTCGGGCGACTATGACCTCGGCCACGGCGTCACCCTGTTCGCCCGGATCGATAATCTGCTCGATCGCCACTACGAGGACCCGGTTGGTTTCGACAAGCCGGGGCTGGGCGCCTACGGCGGGGTGAGAGTGGCGATCAGGCCCTAGGCTACCGCCCGAGGACCTTGTCCGCCTTCTTGTCGATCTTGGCCTCTTCGGCTTTCGACATGCGCCCGGCGTGGCGCGCCTGGCTGGCGCGGGCCTTGGCGTTGCGCGCGTGCGCCTTGTCCTCGATTGGGTAGGCGCGCTTGTCCGGCTCGGCGAAATCCTTCGCCGGCAGTTTCTTACGCGTCGTGGTTTTCAGTTTGGCCATCGTCACCTCCATCCCCTCAAAACGCGGGCCGGAGATGGACGTTTCGCCTCGCTGAGAGGCCTCTAGGCGGCGGCCCAGCGCCGGGGATCGAGGACCTGGGGATCGTCGATGGCCAGGTCGTCCCAGTCGAGGTCAGGCGGCGGGCTGGCGGCGGCGGCGATGACGGCGTTGACCTCGGCGGCGGTGGCCGCGCCGACGATCACCGCGTCGGCTTCGGGCCGAGAGAGGGCGAAGGCCAGGGCCGCCTGCAGCGGATCGCTGCGGCCTTCGGCGATCAGGCGCCGGGCGCGCGAGAGGCGGCTGATGGCCGCCGCGCCCAGGTGGCTCGGAGCCCGGTCGGGAGGCAGGAACAACAGGCCATTCAGGAAGATCGAGCGCAGGTGGACCTCGATCCCCATGTCGCGCACCGCCGCCAGGGTCCCGTCCACCAGCAGGCGCTGGTCCAGGAGGCTGGCCGGGGCCTGGATGAGATCGGGGCCGAATCGGCGCGCCAGGCCGGCCGGGTCGTCGGAGGCGTAGGCCGAAATGCCCACCCGCTCGAAGAGGCCGGCGTCGCGCATGTCCAGCAGCCGCTGCCACAGGGCCTTGCCGTAGGGCGTGAAGAGGTCGCCGGCGGCTTGGACCATGATGGCGTCGGCGCGCACCAGGCCAAGCCGGGTGAGCGAGGCGCGGGCCTCCTGCTCGACGAAGTCGGGACCGCGATCGCCTCGGGCCGCCTTGATGGTGATCTTGAACGGGGCCGGACGCGGCAGGACCTGGCCGAGAATGGTTTCGCCGTGGGTCGAGGCGGCCGCGGTGTCCAGCACCTGCACGCCGGCGCGCCCGGCGATGGCCAGGATCTCCCGGGCCTCGGCGTCAGCGGCGCGACCGCGGGCCGGCGCCCGGCTGTCCAGGCCGAACTGCGCCGTGCCAAGGCCGAGCTTCGAGATCAGAGGATGAGGGCGCAACCAGCGGGTTCCGGACGAGCGGCGGGAGGCGGCATCATGGATGCCAAGCGTAAACAAGGCGTATCGACGGTTTTGAGGCTTGGTTAACCTTGTTCAGTCGGGGCGATCCTCCCCTGCGCAAGCGGGGGAGGGGGACCACGAAGTGGTGGAGGGGGCGGTTGCAGCGCGGTGCGGTCGCCGCCCCCCTCCTGGCTTCGCCGGCCCTCCCCCCGTAAAACGGGGGGAGATCGGACGATCCCTAAAGCCGGCGCAGCGGCAGGATTTCCACCGGGTCTCCCGCGGCGATCGCGGGGGCCCGCGGCGGCCGGCGGAGCAGGGCGTCGGCGGCGGCGAACACCGTGATCAGGGACGAGTCCTGATCGGTCAGCGGGGTGGCGGTGATCTCGCCTGACGCACCAAACGCGAGGCGGGCGCGCATCCAGGCTTCCCGTTCACCGTTGGCGCCCAGGGTCAGAGCCGAGCGGGCGGCGATGATGGGCAGGGCCGGATCGGTCCCCTGTAGGGCCGAGAGCAGTGGCCGCAGGAACAGTTCCGCGCACACCATGGCCGAGGCCGGATTGCCCGGCAGGCCCAGCACCGGGCGGCCATCGCCCAGCACCCCGAACCAGGTCGGCTTGCCGGGACGGACGGCCACGCTCTCGACCGCCAGCACAAGGCCCAGGCGCTCCAGCGCCGGCTTGACCAGATCGTGGTCGCCGACCGAAGCCCCGCCCAGAGTGACGAGGAGATCGCACGCCGCTCCCTGCACGGCCGCGGCGATGGCGGCGGCGTCATCGCCAACCCGGGGGAGGGTCAGGGCCTGGCCGCCCCACGAGCGGACCAGGGCCGCCAGGGTGGTCGTGCCCGAATCATAGATCTGGTCCGGCCCGACGGCCGCGCCCGGGGCGGCGATCTCCTCGCCGGTGGCCAGGATGGCGACCCGCGGGCGGGCGAAGACGGGCAGCGACGGCCGTCCCGCCGCCGCCGCCAGGGCCAGGTGCCAAGGATCGAGGCGCGCGCCGGCGGTCAGTAGGCGCTCCCCGGCGGAAAAATCCAGGCCGGCGGGGCGGATATGACGCGGGTCGCTGACCTTGGGGACCACTACCGCCTCGCCCTCGCGGCCGGCGTCCTCCTGGATCACCACCGCGTCGGCGCCGGCCGGGACCGGCGCGCCGGTGAAGATGCGCACCGCCTGTCCGGGGCCGAGCTCGCCCGCGAAGCCGCGGCCGGCGGCGCTCTCGCCGACGATGGTCAGCCGCCCGGGCGTGTCGGCGGCGCGCACCGCCCAGCCGTCCATGGCCGAAGCGGCGAATGGCGGCTGATCGCGGCTGGCGGTGATATCGGCGGCCAGCACCCGCCCGAGGGATTCGTCCAGTGGCGCCTCTTCGACCGGCAAGGGCGCGACCTTGGCCAGCATGCGCGCCCGCGCGGCCTCCACGGCCAGCAGCTTCATGGCGCGCGCCAGTCTCCCGACGCCCCGCCGTGCTTTTCCAGCAGCCGCACGCTCTCGACCACCATGCCGCGCTCGGCCGCCTTGAGCATGTCGTAAATGGTCAGGCAGGCCACGGCCACCGCGGTCAGGGCCTCCATCTCCACGCCGGTGGGCCCGTTGGCAGCCACCATGGCGGTCACCTTGAGGCCGGCCTCGTCGGGCTCGACCCTCACCTCGATGCGGCTCAGCGCCAGCGGATGGCACAGGGGAATGAGGTCGGCCGTGCGCTTGGCCGCCATCACCCCGGCGATCTCGGCCGCGGCCCGCACATCGCCCTTTTTGTTGGCCCCGCCCAGGGCCAGGTCGCGGGTCGCCGGCGACATCCGCACCTGGCCGGCGGCGATCGCCTCGCGGGCGCTGGCCGGCTTGGCCGAGACATCGACCATGCGCGCCCGCCCGGCTTCGTCGAGATGGGTGAGGCCGCTCACCGCTCAGCCAGCCGCGGCATCAGCTCGACCATGTTGCAGGGGCGGTGGCGGCTGTCGAGTTGGGCGGCGATGACCTTGTCCCAGCCATCGCGCACCGCGCCATTGGAGCCCGGCAGGCAGAAAACGAACACCCCGTCGATGAGGCCGGCCCGGGCCCGTGATTGCAAGGTCGACAGCCCCACCGACTGGTAGCTGACCAGGTGGAAGACCATGGAAAAGCCGTCGATGCGCTTGTCGAACAGCGGCTCGATGGCCTCGGGGGTGACATCGCGGCCGGTGAGTCCGGTGCCGCCGGTGGTGATGATGGCGTCCACTTCGCCGGAGTTCGTCCAAGTCTTGATGCGTGTACGGATCGCCTCGACGTCGTCGGGAACCAGGTCGCGGCCGGCAAGCGCGTGGCCGGCCGCCTTGACTCGCTCGGCCAGCAGATGACCGGAAGTGTCGCTCTCCTCGTCGCGGGTGTCGGATACCGTCAGGACCGCGACCCGGACTGGGGTGAAGGGCGCGCCCTCGTCGAGCTTGCCGCCGGCCGAAAGGCTCATGATCCCCACCTTTCCAGGTCGGCCAGGTCCCGGGCCGTGGGCTCGACCCAGCGGGCGCCGGCGGGGCCGTGCTCCTTCTTCCACAGCGGGGCGCGCGATTTCAGATAATCCATCAGGTAGTCGCAGGCCTCGAAGGCCTCGCGCCGGTGGGCCGCGGCGGTCATGACCATGACGATGGCCTCGCCGGGGGCGATCTCGCCGACGCGGTGGATCACGGCCACATCGTGCAGGGCGAAGCGTTGGCGCGCGCTCTGCGCCATCTTCTCGATCTCGGGCGCGGTGAACTCCGGCCAAGCCTCCAACTCCAGCGCCGTGGATTGCCCGGCCTCGCCCCGGGCCAGGCCGAGGAAACTGGCGACCGCCCCGCTCTCGCTGCGGCCGGCGCTGAACGCGGTGAGCGCCGCCCCGGGATCAAAGGCCTGGTCGGTGAGGGTGATCATCCGCCGCTCATCGGCGGCATGAAGGCCACCTCGGCCCCGGCGGCGAGGACCGCATCGCCGCGCACCAGGCCGCGGTTCACCGCCGCCTGGACCCCTGGGCCCGCCAAGGCTTCGGACAGGTCCGGCCAGCGCTCGGCGATCAGGCCCTTCAAGGCCGCCAGGCTCGCCGGCGCCGGCTCAATGGCGGTCTCGCGCCAGCCGGCGACATCGCGCAGGCGGCCAAACAGCAACACCCGGATCATCCGCCGGTCGTCGACATATGCCGCGAGACCGACGGGGCGGCCCCGCGCGCGATCAGGAAGTCGTGGCCTTTGGGTTTGCCGGCGATGGCCTCGCGGATCGCGCCGGCGAGGCCTGGCTGCGCCGCGCCGGAGCGGATCACCGCCCGAAGGTCGGTGGCGTCCTCGCGCCCGAGGCAGGTGTGCAAGGTGCCGGTGCAGGTCAGCCGCACGCGATTGCAGCCCTCGCAGAAATTGTGGCTGAGCGGGGTGATGAAGCCGAGGCGCCCGCCGGTCTCGGCCACCCGCACGTAACGGGCCGGTCCGCCGGTGGTGAGTGGCAGGTCTGTGAGGGTCCAGTAGCTCTCCAAGTCGCGCCGGACCTCGGCCAACGACAGGAACTGATCGCTGCGGTCCTCGTCGATCTCGCCCATGGGCATGGCTTCGATGAGGGTGATGTCGTGGCCGCGGGCGTGCGCCCAGGCGATCAGGTCGGGGATCTCGGCCGCGTTGTCGTTGGCCAGGGCGACGGCGTTGATCTTGACCTCCAGGCCGGCGTCCGCCGCCGCCGCGATCCCCGCCTGGACCTGAGCCAGGTCGCCGCCGCGCGTCAGGCGGGCGAACACGTCAGGAAGCAGGGTGTCCATCGATACATTGACCCGCCGCACCCCGAGCCGGGCGAGGTCAGCGGCGTGGACCGCCAGCCGCGTGCCGTTGGTGGTCAGGGCGACCTCGCTCAGCGCCCCGCTGGCCAGATGTCGCGAAAGTCCCTCGATCAGGGTCATGATCCCTTTGCGCACCAGAGGCTCGCCGCCGGTGAGCCTCAGCTTGACGACGCCCATGGCGATGAAGGCCGAGGCGATTTCGTCCAACTCCTCCAGGCTCAGCACTTCGGCCTTGGGCAGGAAGCGCATGTGCTCGCTCATGCAATAGACGCAGCGCAGATCGCATCTGTCCGTGACCGAGAGGCGCAAGTAGGTCAC
>DASXMK010000082.1:0-4219 GCA_036495705.1 Caulobacteraceae bacterium
GCTGGGAGCGGCTGCAGATCGTGCCGACCCTGATCATCACCCCGCTGACGTTCCTGGGCGGGAGCTTCTATTCGATCGCCATGCTGCCGCCGCTGTGGCGCAAGGTGACCCTGTTCAATCCGGTGGTCTATCTGGTCAGCGGTTTTCGCTGGAGCTTCTACAGCGTCTCCGACGTCGGCGTCGGCCTAAGCCTGTCTATGACCGCGGCGTTCATGGCCCTGTGCCTTGTGGTCGTCTGGTGGGTATTCAAGACCGGCTACAAGCTGAAGACCTAGTCCACGATCGAGGAATAGATGATGCTCTTGAGTTGGCCGCGGAAATTGAACGAGCCTGACGGCATCAACTGGGTCATGAACACCACGCTCAGGTCTTCCTTCGGGTCGACCCAGAAGATCGTCGAAGCGGCGCCGCCCCAATAGTAGTCGCCTTCGCCGAGGCCGCCGTTGCGCACCCCGTCCAAGGTGGTGGCGAAGCCGAGGCCGAAGCCGACCCCTTCGTTGGCGGTCTCCGAAAAACCGCCGATGGCCATTTGGGTCAGGTCCTTACCGTCCTTCAGATGGTTGCGGCGCATCAGTTCTATGGTTCGCGGGCCCAGTATGCGGGCGCCTTCGAACTCGCCGCCCCGGCGCAGCATTTCGCAGAAGCGCAGGTAGTCCTCGGTGGTGCCGGTAAGACCGCCGCCGCCGGAGAAGAAGCTGGGCTCGGTTAGGTACTCGCTGGTCGCCGGATCATCGATCAGCCCGAGGCTCTTGTCCGGATTGCGCCGATAGTTGGCGCAGAAGCGATCGCGCTTGTCGGCCGGCACCGCGAAGGCGGTGTCCTTCATGCCCAGGGGTTCGAAGATCGTCTCGCGCAGGAATTTGTCGAAGCGAACGCCGCTGATCTTCTCCACCAGGGCGCCGCAGACGTCGGTCGAGAGTGAATACATCCAGCGCTCCCCCGGCTGGTAGAGCAGCGGAACCTTGGCCAGCTTGTCCATGAACTGCATCAGGGTCTCGCCGCGTCCGCGGCGCACGCCAAGTTCGGCATAGACCTGGTCGACCGCCAGCCCCGTGTCAGGCGCGCCCAGGGCCACCAGGGCGGCGCCATAGGTGAGACCGCCGGTGTGGCAGAGCATGTCGCGCATGGACAGGGGCCGGACGGGGTCTTCGGTGACCATCTCGGCGCCCCGCCCCGACTTCCACACCCGCTGTCCCTTCCAGGTCGGGAAGAAGCGGCTGACCGGATCGTTCAGCTGGAAATAGCCGCGCTCGTAGAGCGTCATCAGCGCCACCGCGGTGATCGGCTTGGTCATCGAATAGATGCGGAAGATGGCGTCCTCGCCCATGGCCTTGCCGCGCTCGAGGTCCATGCTTCCCAGCGAGCGGAAATAAGCCAAATGGCCATGGCGGGCGACCGCGACCTGGCAGCCGGCGATCTTGCCCGGGGCGATATAGCTGCGATCCAGATGTTCGGTAATGCGCTCCAGGCGGGCTGTGGACAGTCCGGTGTTCTTGGGGGCCAGTTCCATCTCGCTACTCCATCTTGACCGATCGCCGCGTCACTTCCCGCCCGGCGCCGCCGGCGCCCCCGGTGTGGCGATGTCCCAAAGGGCTTTCCAGCTTCCGTCCGGCTGCGGCTTATAGACAGTAACGAAAGTCCCCGTGGCCTCCACCCGGGCCTTGCTGGCCGGATCGGTAGCCGTCTCCTTGAAGGTCCCGCGCGAAACCGCTTGGTCGCCGGACTTCGACACATCGACTTTTTCGCTGCTGAAGGCGAGCGAGAAGCCCGGATCGTCCATGCTTTTCTGGGCCCCGGCGCGGATGGCTTCCAGGCCGGTCATCGGCGCTTCGCCCGGGACCATGAGCACGGCGTCCGGCGCATAATGCGCCACTACACGGCCGGGATCGCCGCTCTTCCAGTCGGCGTTCCACTTGACCTCGTCGGTCCGGATGGCGTCGATCACCCGTGCAGCATTGAACTTCGGCTTGTCGGCCTCTCGCGCGCAGGCGACCGCTAGCAAAGCGACGGCGAGACAGGCAAGTGAGGCGCCAGCATTCATCGGTCGGCTTTCGGGCGGGGAAGGGCCGCAACCTTCGACGCCATGGCAAGACGCGTCAAGGCGGCGCCGTTTTGTCGGGCTTCGGCGGCCCCCACATGCGACATTCACGGGCAGTTGAAATCCGCCCCTGGCCCCGGGAATCGACAGCCCCATATGTTTCGCGTATGGGCGCGTTTTTGAACGTCTGTTGCGCGAGCAGCCGGCGCGATGGCTGTCGAGAGGAAGATTTTGTCCGGATTCCCGCCCCCGCAGGGACTTTATGACCCTCGGCACGAGCACGACTCGTGTGGGGTCGGATTCGTCGCCAATATCAAGGGCAGAAAGTCGCACGAGGTCGTCACCGCTGGCCTCGAAATCCTTGTCAACCTCGACCATCGCGGCGCGGTTGGCGCCGACCCGCTGGTCGGCGACGGGGCCGGGTGCCTGATCCAGATTCCCGACCCGCTGTTTCGTCAGTGGGCCACGGAAAACCACCTCGATCTGCCCTCACCAGGCAATTACGCCGTCGCCATGTGCTTCCTGCCGCAGGACGAGGAGGCCTGGGAACTGGCCATCGGTCAATTCGAGCACTTCATCCGCGTCGAGGGCCAGAGGCTGATCGGCTGGCGCCCGGTTCCGGTAAACACCGCCGGGGTTGGCGAGGCGGTGCTGAAGTTGGCCCCGGTCATCCGCCAGGCGGTGATCGCCCGCGGCGCCTCGACGCCCGACCAGGACGCCTTCGAACGCAAGATCCTGGCCATCCGCAAACAGACCCAGAACCCGCTGGAACAGCTGGCCAAGCGCTACGATTCCCCGGCCCTGGCCGGGTTCTACATGCCTTCGTTCTCCAGCCGGACGATCGTCTACAAGGGCTTGTTGCTGGCCCATCAGGTCGGCAGCTTCTATGAGGACCTCAGCAATCCCCTGACCGAGTCCGCCGTGGCCCTGGTCCACCAACGGTTTTCGACCAACACCTTTCCCTCCTGGCGCCTTGCGCACCCCTACCGCTTCATTGCCCACAACGGCGAGATCAACACCGTTCGCGGCAACGCCAACTGGATGAACGCCCGCCGGCGGACCCTGGAATCGGATCTTCTGGGGCCGGATCTAGACAAGATGTGGCCGCTGCTGAAGCCGGCGGATTCCGACACCGCCAAATTGGATAACGCCCTCGAGCTGCTCGTCGCCGGCGGCTATCCCATCGCCCATGCGGTGATGATGCTGATCCCCGAGGCCTGGGCCGGCAACGCCTCGATGTCGGCCGAGCGCCGGGCGTTCTATGAATATCACGCCGCCTTGATGGAGCCGTGGGACGGGCCGGCGGCCATCGCTTTCACCGACGGGCGGCGCGTCGGCGCGACTCTCGACCGCAATGGCCTCAGACCCGCGCGCTTCATCATTACCGACCAAGACCATGTGATCATGGCCTCGGAGGTCGGGGTGCTCAGCGTTCCCGAGGAACGCATCGTGCGCAAATGGCGCCTGCAGCCCGGCAAGATGCTGCTCATCGACATGGAGCAGGGCCGCATCATCGAGGACGACGAGATCAAGGATTCTCTCGCCCGCGCTAAGCCCTATGCGGAGTGGCTGAGCCGTACCCAGTTCAAACTCCAGGACCTGCCCGAGCCGCCGCATTGGGAGCCGGCGCGGCCCAATGACCAGGCCGCCTTGCTCGATCGCCAGCAGGCCTTTGGCTACACCCAGGAGGACCTGGCCTTCTTCCTGGCCCCGATGGGCGAGGGCGGCGACGATCCGGTCGGCTCGATGGGCACGGACACGCCCCTGGCGGTGCTCTCCGATCGCCCGCGCCTGCTCTACGACTATTTCAAACAGAACTTCGCCCAGGTCACCAACCCGCCGATCGATCCGATCCGCGAGGAGCTGGTCATGAGCCTGGTGTCGATGATCGGGCCTAGACCCAACCTGCTCGGCCGCCAGGCCGGAACCCACAAGCGCCTCGAGGTCGCGCAGCCGGTGCTGACCAACGCCGACCTGGAAAAGATCCGCGCCATCTCCGAACTGCTCGATGGCGCCTTCCGTACGGTGACCATCGACATCACCTGGCCGGCGGCCGAGGGTGAGGCTGGCCTGGAGCGAGCGCTCGAGCGCCTATGCGCCGAGGCCACCGACAAGGTCCTGGACGACTACAACATCCTGATCCTCTCCGACCGCGCCGTTTGCGCCGACCGCATCCCAATC
>DASXMK010000083.1:0-9781 GCA_036495705.1 Caulobacteraceae bacterium
GAATTCGATTGCTCAGCGGCCAAATCCGCATTCCATTGGGCCAGCCGATCGCCAGTCGGCTTGATGGCGACCTCGTTTAGGTTTTTATCCATGAAGTCGATAAACTCTCTTCCATACAATTCGCGGCTGCTTCTCCATGCCACGCGATACCCCAGCGAGAAGAATGAGAATCTTACGGTCGCGCTGAAACTGTCGAACGCCGCTTTATTGAGGAGCCCTTCCCGATATTGATAAAACGCGTCTTCAGAGTTCGCGAACGTGGCCCTACAGACGTGTAAAAATTGAGCAAACTGAGTGCTGGAAAGGTCCTCGGCTCCGCCCATACCTTTGAACCACGCATCGGCAAATGAAGGGTCGGCAGCCGCCATATTCAATTCGACGAGACGGTTGGCGCGAAAAGTCCTGATCATGGCTTGCTGATTCTTTACAGCAACCCTCAATTGAAGAAATACGAATACGAGTGAGATAAGCACGGCAAAGCCGGAAAGCGCCGAGATAATCGAAGACAATTGCGCCCAGGTCATCTCTCTCCCCCGTCGCCTGCACCCTGGCAGCGGCCCCAGCATCAGCGTCGTCAGCGAACGCGCCGCTGTCAATGTCCGGATCGGGTCGAAAGCGGCTCTTCACCCCCGGTCGTAAACTCAGCAACCGTTCCTTGGCTTTCGCGGCCGACGCCCAAGCAAATGCGCTAAACTCGCGCCATGAACCGGGGGATGTGGAAGCGAGTCGCGGTCTACGGCGCGGCCCTGGCGGCGGGGGCGCTGGCGCTCCAATGGCTCGACTACGACCGACTGGCGCGCTCGCGCTCGGGCGAGATCTACACCGCCCTGATCGCGGCGGCGTTCCTGGCGCTGGGCGTCTTCCTCGGCAGGCTTGCTTTGCAACAGCTTCATGCCAGCGCGCTAAGCCAAGCTCTGGAAATTGAGTTTCAAGGAGACTGTTCATGGCTGTGACCGGCATCGGCGGCGTGTTTTTCCGCTCCAGCGATCCTGACGCGCTGCGTCAATGGTATCGGACCCATCTCGGGGTCGGTGGGGAGGGCTACACGCCTTGGGAGCAGGCGTCCGGCCCGACCCTGTTTATGCCGTTCGCCGCCGACACCGACTACTGGCCGGACAGCCGGCAGTGGATGATCAACTTCCGGGTCTCGGACCTGGACGCGCTTGTCTCGAATCTTCGGCAGGCCGGCATAGCCGTGAAGACAGACCCCGCGTGGGACAGTCCCGAGGTCGGCCGGTTCGCCCGCATCCACGATCCCGAAGGTAATCCGTTGGAGCTATGGGAGCCGCCGGTCGAATAGGATTGGTCCGCTCGGGGTCCTTGAGGTTAGTTTCACGTTTCATCTCTGGGGCGCTGGGTGACGTGCCAAAGGACGCCTGACGGGTCAAACAGGTACGCGACTCGTAGTCCCCATGGGCTGCCCAGCTGGCGGTCGCGGAGCCTTTTGCCCCGGCGTCGGAAGAAACTGAAGGATCGGCGGCCGCGGGAGAGATAACGGATCGGCCGAGGCGTCAATAGATCAGGTGCGCCGCGCGCTCCTCCCGCCAGGCGCGCTCGTCCGGTTCGGCCAAGGCGTCGAGATCGCCGGGCATGGCGGCCGGATCGTCGACCCATTCGCGCAGGGCCGGGCCGCCGTTGATCACGTCGATGGCCCGCTTGCCGTGTTCGTATTCATAGGCAAAATCCCGCCATAACGGATAGTCCGGGTACAGACGGCGGATGGCCTTGAAGCCGAGCGCCGTAACGCGCCAGGGCCGGAACGCGGCGTGGTCGTAAGCCGGCCCCTCGGTCACCACCTGCACCCCGTGGCACAGCTGCCCGACGTGTTTGTGGAAGGTCGGCTCGAACCAGAAGTCGCGTAAGGCGCAGCCGGCCAGCCACTGCGGGGCCAGGGCGCGCATCTCGGCGATAACCGCGCGGGCGTCGATGTCCGGCGCGCCGAAGCCCTCCAGCGGCCGGGTCGTGCCACGGCCCTCCGACAGGGTCGCCCCCTCGACCATCACCGTGCCCGGAAAGGCCCGGGCCATGGACAGGTTGGGGGCGTTCGGGCTGGGGTTGATCCACGCCCGTTCGCTCAGCGGCCAGCCGAAGCCGGGCCCGGCGTCGGGCCTCCAGCCGTCCATCTCGATCACCCGGTAGTCGACATCGAGCTTTAGGGTGGCGATGAACCAGCGGCCAAGCTCGCCCAAGGTCAGGCCGGGTCGCATCGGCAGGGGTCCGGCCCCGACGAAGCTTTCCCAGCCGGGCCGCAGCTTCAGACCCTCGATCGGGCGACCGACCGGGTTCGGACGATCCAGCACCCACACCGACTTGCCGTGCTCGGCCGCGGCCTCCAACATGTATCGCAGGGTGGTGACGAAGGTGTAGATGCGCGTGCCGACGTCCTGCAGGTCGATCAGCGCCACGTCGAAGCTGTCCATCATCGCCGCCGTCGGCCGGCGCACCTCGCCATACAGGCTGAACACCGGGACGCCGTGCGCCGGATCGATGAAATCGGCGGTCTCGATCATATTGTCCTGCTTGTCGCCGCGCAGGCCGTGCTGCGGGCCAAAGGCGGCGCTGAGTCTGACATCGCCGCACGCCGCCAGGGCGTCCAGGGAATGGGTGAGGTCGGCGGTCACCGAGGCCGGATGGGCCAGCAAGGCCACGCGCCGGCCGCTCAGCGGCGCGCGCAGGGCCGGATCGGCCAGCAAGCGATCGATGCCGAATTTCATGGCCGCCTCACGCTCAAGAGCAAGATGGTTTGAGCCGTAATCGCCTCAAAGCTGAATCTTGCTCGTCGACTCAAGAGTGTAGAGCCCGATTCAGACTTCGCATCTGTCCCGTGCAAAGCCATCGGGCTCTACGGAAGATCTATGGCGAATGGCCGCCAATGATGAAAATCCGGTTTCCCGGGGCCGTGTCCCAGGGCCCAGTAGGAAAGACCCCCGCCGGTCTCTTCGATCACTGCCGTAAGGGCGAGTGGCCCGGCGGCGTCGGCCGGCAGGTCCGCCAACACGCGCACTTCCAGCGCCTCGGCCCCGGCGCTGACCGCGATCCGCGGCGCGACCATGTCGTCGGCGACGGC
Organism: Caulobacteraceae bacterium; assembly: GCA_036495705.1. Taxonomy (GTDB): domain Bacteria; phylum Pseudomonadota; class Alphaproteobacteria; order Caulobacterales; family Caulobacteraceae; genus Acaudatibacter. The sequence goes on from DASXMK010000083.1 coordinate 3,068, forward strand.
CATTCCGGCCCGATGGCCGGCGAAGCGATAGGCGGCCCACTCACTCGACGGCGAGAAATTGAGCTCCAGATAGCCGCCGCCGGTCCCCACGAAGGCTTCGAAGCAGGTCCGCCGCCACAGCCCGTCGGCGCGCGCCGGCGCGGTCCGGGCGGGCAGGAGCAGCTTGGCGATCGCGCCGCTCACCCGATAGGTCAGGCTCAGGGGGCCGGGGCGGGCGATCTCCACATCGATGCCGCTCACCGCCTCGCAAGGCCACTGGGGATGAGGGCTCAGGGCCGGGCGCATAAGGGGCTATAGCACCGAGCGTCGGGTGAGGGAGACTTGGATGACCAGGCTTGAACCGTTCGCCATCGGTCCGGTCGACGTGCGCGTGGAGGGCCGCGTGGCCATCGTCACCCTCGGGCGGGGCGACCGGCTAAACGCCCTCTCGGTGGAGGCCATGCAGGCGCTGACCGGCGTGGCCGCGCGCCTGCGCGACGATACCTCGACCAGCGCGGTGGTCCTGACCGGCGATCCGGTGTTCTCGGCTGGCGCCGATCTCGCCGATCCGGCCCTGGCCGCCCGCGCCGCCGCCCCGCTCATCGAGCGCCGCGAGCTGCTGCGCATCGGCCCGGACCTGTGCGCGGCCTGGGAAGGGCTGGATCAGGTGACCATCGCCGCGGTGGAAGGTTTCTGTCTGGGCGGGGCGCTGGCCCTGGCCGCGGCCTGCGATTTTCGCATCGCCGGCCGGGGCGCCCATTTTCGCCTGCCGGAAATCCCGCTGGGCATGAACATGAGCTGGCGCGCCCAGCCGCGTCTGGTTAGCCTGATCGGGCCGGCCCGGGCCAAGCAGCTGGTCATCTTCGGCGAGCGGGTCGAGGCGCCGGAAGCCTTGTCGTGGGGGCTGATCGAGGAAGTGACCGCCGACGGCGCGGCCGTGGAGGCGGCCATGGTCATGGCCGGCAAGGCGGCGGCCCTGCCGCCCATCGCCGTGCGCATGGCCAAGCGGGCCCTGACCCAGATCGCCACCGCCCTGGTCCCGCTCTCCGCCTATATGGATGGTGATCAATACGCCCTGGCGGCGCTCAGCGAGGACCACCGCGAGGCGGTCGCCGCGTTCTTCGACAAGCGCCCGCCGCGCTTCACCGGCGCGTGATACCCCACCCGCTCCTCCTCGCGAAAGCGGGGGGATAGGTCCGGTTTCCGGCCGGAAGCCAATGTCTGCTAACGACCCATAGCGGACGTTCAAATCCCCTACGCCGTCACGGCCGCTTCCGCCGCCTTCACGCGCGCCTTGGCCTCGGCCACCATGGCCTGGAAGCGCGGGTCCTTGCGCAGGCCGGCAAAAGTGGGGTCGTTTTTGGTGTCCCAAAGTAGCCAGCCAGAATCCCGCTCCAGCACCGGCGCGAGCATGCCTAGCGCTGCATCAGGGTCGCCCAACGAGGTCGCGAAGGCGCGAGCGAAGTTATAGCGCATGACCCAGTTCTCTGGGTCGATCAGCAGGGCCCGCCTTATCCAGTCCCCAGCCTGTTCGGTCTCACCCAGAGCCGCCAGGGCGATGACCCCCACACTCATGGCGTAGCCGTTGCCGCGATCCTCGGTGAGGGTCTTCTCAGCCCTTTCCAAGGCGATCCTCGCGACCCGTCTGACGTTTTCCCCATCGCCCAGGGCTATGTAACAGCTCACCAGGAGCGCGAGCGCCTGGAGGTCCGTCTCGATGAGCGCGGCTGCCTTTTCGAAATGGATTGCGGCATCCTCGAGCCGGCCGTCGGCGAAACTGATGTAGCCGGCGCGACAGATCACTTCAAAGGACTCTGGGGCGAGCCGCAAAGTGGCGGCGATCTCCGCGGCCGCCTCCTCGTGCCGCCCCGCGTCGGACAGCATCTTCGCCTTCAGCGAGCGGGCCTCGGCCAGATCAGAGTTGAGAGCCAGCGCATGGTCCAGAGCGCCCTGACCGCCGTCGCCGACCCGACCAAAGTTGCGGTGAAGGTTGTATTGCGCCAAAGCCAGCAGAGCCCAGGCCTGGACATAGCTGGGATCAAGGTCCACGGCGCGGCGGGACAGGCGCTCGATCGCTTCCTGCCTCCGAGGATCGCCGGCATTTCCGCCCAGAACGTGCGAGCGCCCCATCAGATAGAGATTGTAGGCGTCGACATTGTCGGTCCCGCGCTGCTCGATCGCCGCCTTCTCCTCCGGCAGCAGCTTCAGCTTCAGCGCTCCCACGATCGCTTCGCTGATCTCGTCCTGCAGGGCGAAGATGTCGGTCAGGTCGCGGTCGTAACGCTCAGCCCAGATGTGGTCGCCGGCGGCCCCGTCGATCAGCTGGGCGGTGATACGGACGCGGGCGCCGGCCTTTCGGACCGAGCCCTCGAGAACGTGGCTGACGCCAAGCTGGTGAGCCACCTCCTTGACGTTTGGCGATTTGCCTTTGAAGCCGAAGGCGGTGTTACGGGCGATGACGGACAGCGCCGAGACCTTGCTGAGGTCGGTGATGATGTCCTCGCTAATGCCGTCGCTGAAATACTCCTGCTCGGCGTCGCCGCTCATGTTGGCGAACGGGAGGACGCAGATGGAAAGCTTGCGGACGAGCGGCGCAATGATGACCGCCGCAGCCGATCCCGTCGCCGCCGCACCCACCAAATCGGCGACGCTCGCCGCGATCTTGCGCCAGCCCGGATGTTCGGCGTCTCCCGACCAGCCGCTCATGTCGGCGCACTGGATCTGGTTGAACGGCAGCGGCGGCGAGGCCCCATCCAGTCTCAGCTGCACGAGCGTCCCGGCCTCGCGCGCCACCTCGGCCTCCGCCCGCACCCACTGCGACTTCGCCGCCTCCGCGGACCAGACGACGACCACCGCCTTGGCCGCTCTCAACCGCTCCTCGATCACTTCGGCATAGGCCCGATGCGCCGGGATCTCATCATCGCGCCATACGCCGTAGCCCAGCGCTCGCAGCGCTTCACCGATTGCGCGGGCTTCGCCCTCAGTAGATCGAGCATATGAAATGAAGACGTCGGCCATGCTGGCGCGGCCCCGCCCACGGCCGCTGCCGGGGACCCTAGCGACGCAATGCCGAAACGATCAAGGGAAAGGTCGGAGCGCGCCCTAATCGGGCGGTCGCCGATGTCCGGAAGCCGCCACCCATCTCGGACCTTCGCAGAGTCCGCTCTGGGGCAGGTTTGCGCGCGGTGGCCGCCTATGTCCGCGAGGCATATCCCTCCGGAAGAGCGCTTGGCTGGACGCCACTGGGTTCGCGGGGAAGAGCGGGACCGTCAGTGCGACTGACCGATCCCCATCCTCACGGCGCTTCCTTCACGGTGCGGCCGAAATAGACGTCGACCTCGGCCAGCTTGCCGCCCTCGAAACGGAAGATCTCGACGTTGCGGATCACCTTGCCGCTCTTCACGGTCAAACGCTCAGAAAGCCCCGCCGGCCCGGAGATTGACGCCATATTCGAGATAGGCCTTGAGGCAGGCCAGCATGTGCATCCAGCCGCCGGCGTTGCCGTAGGAGGCTTTGATCCCGGCCTCGTCCTCGCGCCAGCCCGACTCGCTGATCCGCACCATGGTGTGGCCACCCTCGAGCGGAGTGAACACCATCTCCACCCGGGTGTTGGGCGCGCCCGTGTTGGCCGGCCATTCGAAGACGATGCGCTCGTCCGGCGCAACCTCGTGGACGACGACGTCCAACGGCTCGCTGACCTCGGCGAATTTCCACTTGATGCTCGCGCCCGCGGCGAGCGGCCCGCTGGACGTCTGCAGGAAGTAGCCGGTCAGTTGCTCGGGCCTGACCACGGCGGCGAACACCTCCGCCACCGGCTTTTGGATCTTCAGCTGCACCTGGAATTTTGGCGGCATCGGCTCGTCTCCGCTTGCGAACCGGCCCATTAGGTTATAAAAATATAACATGTCAAGCGAGACCGCCGACGATCGGTTGTTCAAAGCCCTGGCGGACTCGCGCCGGCGGCAGATTCTCGATCTGCTCAAAGACGGCCCGCGCACGACGGGCGCGTTGTGCCGCCAATTCGACGGCGTGCTCGATCGCTGCACGGTCATGCAGCACATCGGGGTGCTCGAACGGGCCGGGCTGGTCATCGCCCGTCGCCAAGGCCGCGTTCGCTGGAACTACCTCGACGCCGGTCCCTTCAAGGATATCTACGACCGCTGGATTTCGCCCTACGCCACTGAGGCGGTGGAATTGCTCGCGCGGCTGAAGCGCGATCTGGAAGGCCCCTGAGCCCACGCGATTGTCCGCCCAGCGCCATTGAGCGCCGCTGAAATTGCGAGCTAGATGGCGGGCGGGTCGAGGGTTGGGTTTGTCCCAGTTTGCCGGCGCCGGAGCGAAGGTCCTGAAATCCGCCCGCACGGGCGGAGGATTGCGCTTCCTCGCCGAACTGGTCGCCATCGCCGTCGGCTATTGGCTCATCGCCGCGCTCAGCCTGCGATTCGCCTCGATCAATCCCAGCGCGACGCCGATCTGGCCGCCCACCGGCCTCGCCCTCGGCCTGACCTTGCTGCGGGGCTATCGGATCTGGCCGGCGATCCTGGCCGGCGCCATCGCCGCCAACATCGCCACCTCGGGGTGGACCGCGCTCGCTATCGGGGCCGGCAACACGGCCGAGGCGATGATCGGCGCCTGGCTGGTGAACCGGCTGGCCGGCGGCGTTCAGGCCTTCCGCAGCCCCTCGGGCGTCGGCAAGTTCACCGCCATCGTTTGCGTCCTCGCCACTCCGGTCAGCGCCACGGTCGGCGTCCTGTTCCTGATCCTCAGCGGCCATGCGGCCTGGCCGGGCTTTGGCCAGGTGTGGGCCACCTGGTGGCTCGGCGATCTGGCGGGGGCGGTGGTGGTGACGCCGGCCCTGGTGCTGTGGGCCACCAATCCGCCGGAAATGGCCTTGCCGACCGACAGAGGCGCCGAAGCGGCGCTGGTCATCGCCCTGTCGGCCGTGGTCGGCCTGATTTGTCTCGGTCCCGCGCCGTGGGTGGGCGCTTCGGCGGTTCTGGCGTTCGTGGCTGTGCTTCCCCTGCTCTGGGCCGCCTTGCGCTGTGGCGAGCGGGACACGGCCACCGTGGCCCTGATTCTGTCGGCGACGGCGGTCTGGGGTGCGGCCGCCGGCGGCGGCCCGTTCATCCAGCCGACCCAGAACGGCTCGTTCCTGTTGGTCGTCACCTTCATGGTGTTCGCCGCCGCGCCCAGCCTGGCGCTGAGCGCCGGGGCGTCGGTGCGCAATCGGGCCCTGGCCTCCAGCGAGGAAAGCCGCCGCCTGTTGCTGGAGAACCTCCCCGACCACGCCGTGTTCATGCTCGACACCGCCGGACGGGTGGCCACCTGGAACAGCGGCGCGGCGCGGGTGTACGGTTACACGGCCGACCAGATCGTCGGCCAGCCGGTCTGGGACCTGCAGCCGGACGGCGAGGCGGGCGGCCTCGGCGACATCTCCGCCCTGGTGCTTGGCAGCGGCAAGCTGGCCTTGGAGGGCTGGCGGCTTCGCCGCGACGGCAGCCGCTTCTGGGCCAGCTCGATGGTCAGCGCCATCCGCGACTCGGATGGCCGCTTCGTCGGCCTGGCCAACATAACCCGCGACCTCACCGAACAGCGCCGCGCCCAGGAAACCCTCGACCGCACGCGCGAGCAGCTGGCCCAGGCGCAGAAACTCGAGGCCCTGGGCCGGCTGACGGGTGGCATCGCCCACGATTTCAACAACCTGCTGATGATCATCGGCGGCCAGGCCGATCTTTTGGAGGGCCGCCTGTCTGAACCGCGCCAGCTTCGGGCCACCGAGGCCATCAGGCGCGCCGTCGAGCGCGGCGCGAGCCTGACGCGTCGGCTCCTGGGCTTCGCCCGTCGCCAGACCCTGACCCCGGAGGCGATCGAGCTCCCCTCCCGTCTCACCGCCATGCAGGAGATTCTGCGCAGCTCGGTGGGCGAAACCGTGAAGGTTGAGCTGGACCTCGGCGAGGCCATCTGGCCGGTCGAGGTCGACCTCGCCGAGCTGGAGATGGCCCTGATCAATCTGGCCATGAACGCCCGCGACGCCATGCCGGACGGCGGTCGTTTGCGCATAAGCGCGCGCAACCTGGCCGGCCAGGAAGGCGGCCTGAGCGGTGATTTCGTGGAGATTTCCCTGGCCGACACCGGCGTTGGCATGACGCCAGAGGTTCTGGAGAAGGCCTTCGATCCGTTCTTCTCGACCAAATCGGAACTCCAGGGCACCGGGCTGGGACTGTCCCAGGTGCATGGCTTCGCCACCCAGTCCGGGGGCGAAGTGAGCGCCGAGAGCCAGCCGGGCGAAGGCTGCACGGTGACCCTGCGCCTGCCGCGCGCGGCCGGTCCGGCGCCGGCACCCTTAGCCCTGGTCCAGCGTCCGGCCGAGGCTTCGCCGCCGGCCGGCGGCTCGGTGCTGTTGGTCGAGGACAATCCCAATGTTGCGGAGACCACGGCCGCGCTCCTGGAGGCGCTCGGCTACCGGGTGGTTCACGAGGCCAACGCGACCGACGCGCTCGATCGCCTCGACGCCGGCGAGCGCATCGACGTGGTGTTGAGCGATGTCGTCATGCCAGGGCCGCTGAATGGCGCCGGCCTGGCGCGGCGTCTGCGCGACCGTCTGCCGGTGGTGCTGGTGACCGGCTACAGCGACGACGCGGCCGACGCTGATCGGGCCGCCGTCGCCCTGCTGCACAAGCCCTTCGACGCCAAGTCCCTGGCTTCGGCGCTGGCCGGCGCCCTCGCGGGGCGGAC
>DASXMK010000084.1:0-3165 GCA_036495705.1 Caulobacteraceae bacterium
CTTGGCGAACTGCGACGCCTGGTCGGCGGGCGAGGCGTTGAACACGGTCGCCTTGTCCATGTCGCCGTAGAGCAGGCGCACGCACTGGCCGTCCTTCAGGTCGATGGCCGGGTAGAGGATCATGGACGCCACTCCAGGAAGTCGCCGAGGAGCCGGATGCCGTTGGCCTGGCTCTTCTCGGGGTGAAACTGCATGCCCGCCACATTATCCCGCGCCACGGCGGCGACGAACCGCCCGCCGTGGTCGCTCCAGCCGACGACGTCGGCCTCGTCGGCCCTGGTGAGCGCGAAGGAGTGGGTGAAGTAGAGGTCGACGCCGGCCGGAAGGCCGGCGAACAGCGCCGCGCCGGGGGTGAAATCGACGTTGTTCCAGCCCACGTGCGGCACCTTGTGGCGCCGTCCCTCCGGTGTCAGCCGCACGACATCCCCGGCGATCCAGCCCAGCCCCGGGGTTTCACCGAACTCCAGCCCGCGCGTGGCCAGCAGCTGCATGCCGACGCAAATCCCCAGAAACGGCGCTCCCCGGGACCGGGCCGCGGTTTCGATCGCCTCGCTGACGCCATCGCACGCCGCAAGCGCCGCGCAGCAGGCGCTGAACGCGCCCACGCCGGGCAAGACGATAGCGTCGGCGCCGCTGATCACCTCCGGATTGTGGGTGGTGACGATGACCGGCGGGTGATCGAGCCCCGCGGCCGCCCGCCGCAGGGCCTTCTCGGCCGAGCGCAGATTGCCCGACCCGTAATCGATCAGCGCCACGCGGCTCATCAGCTTTGACTAAAGCACGCCCTTGGTGGATGGGGCCGCGCCGCCGGTCTTGGCGTCGGGCTCGACGGCGTCGCGCAACGCCCGGGCCAGGGCTTTGAAGCCGCTCTCGGCGATATGATGCGAGTTGTCGCCATACAGCGTCTCGATGTGCACGCAGGCTCCCGCGTGCATGGCGAAGGCGTGGTGAAACTCCTTGAACAGCTCGGTGTCCATGTCCCCGACTTTCGGGCGCGAAAAACTCACCCGCCAGATCAGGTAAGGCCGGTTGGACAGGTCGATGGCGCACCGCGTCAGGGTCTCGTCCATGGGGATGTAGGCGTGGCCGAAGCGGCGCACGCCCTTGTAGCCGTCGAGGGCCTGCCGGAACGCCTCGCCGATGACGATGCCGGTGTCTTCGACGGTGTGGTGCATATCGATGTGCAGATCGCCCTGGGTCTCGACGTCGAGGTCAAAGCCGCCGTGGCGGGCGAAGCTGTCCAGCATGTGGTCGAAGAAGCCGATGCCCGTGGCGATGGTCGAGTGGCCGGTCCCATCCAGGTCCAGCCGCACCTTGATGCGGGTTTCCTTGGTGTTGCGTTCGACCTCGGCGATGCGTGACACGGTCTTCATAGCCCCTTGGAGGCGGCCAGCGCCTCGAGATTGACCTGCGGGCGCGGGCCGACGTGGGCGATCACCTCGGCCGCGGCCAGAGAGCCCAGGCGACCGCATTCGGCCAGCGGCCGGCCGCGCGCCAGCCCGACCAGGAACCCGGCCGCGTATTGATCGCCGGCCCCGGTGGTGTCGACCACCTTGACCACCGGCTCGGCCTCCACCGGAATCGTATCACCGTTGGCCAGGATCACCGATCCGGCCGCCCCGCGGGTGACGACCGCGATGCGCACCCGCCCACGCAGGGCTTCGAGCGCGGCGTCCAGATCGGCGCTCTCGAACAGGGCCCGGGCCTCGGCCTCGTTGGCCAGCAGGACATCGACTTCGGCGTCGATGAAGGCGCGCAGGCCGGCCCGGTGGCGCTCGACCACGAACGGGTCGGAGAGGGTCAGGGCAATCGAGCGGCCGGCCCCGCGGGCGATGGCCGCGCCTTTGGCGAAAGCCCGCCGGGCGTCGTCGGGATCGAACAGATAGCCTTCGAGATAAAGGATCTCGGACTGGGCGATGGTCTCGGCCTCCACATCGGCCGGGGTCAGCCGCACCGAAGCGCCCAGGTAGGTGCACATGGTGCGCTCGCCGTCGGGGGTGACATTGATCAGGCAGCGCGCGGTCGCCGGGCCATCGGCCAGGGGCGGGGTTTCGTAATGCGCGCCGATGGCGCGGATGTCGTGGGCGAAGATCTCGCCAAGCGGATCGGCGGCGACCTTGCCAACATAGTGGCCGCGGCCGCCGAGGCTGGCGACACCGGCGATGGTGTTGGCCGCCGAGCCGCCCGAGGTCTCCACCGCGGCGGCCATCTTGCCGTAGAGCGCGTGTGCGCGCGGCTCATCGATCAGCATCATCGAGCCTTTGCTGAGGTTCTCCTGGGCCAGGAAGGCGTCGTCAGCGCTGGCGATGACGTCGACGATGGCGTTGCCGATGGCGGCGACGTCGTAGAGGGCGGCCATGGGCGCTCCGGATCGATGCGGGCGCGAGGTACACCAGGAACGGGGCCGTGGCGAGCCCCGGGGGTTGCAAGCTTGGCCGGCTCGACCTGTCAGGCTGGCAGGGCTCCGAAGCGGCGCAGCTGCGGGACGAGCGGACGCGCGGCGCAGCGGCAATGTTCGCAGGCCCCGCCCTCGCCGGGATGGCCCTCTGGCGGCGGGTTCAGATACGAGAACCGCCGGCCGCTGTTGCGCCGCGCGATCTCGCAGCGTCCATGCGCCGGACCGACCCAGACATATTCGGTGATGCCGCCGGCCAGGTGGCCGTAGCGGCGATACGCCGCTTCCTCCCGCGCCTGGTTCTGTCGTGCTGTCGGTAGGCTGATGACGCCGGGGGCAACCCCCGGCTCGCTGGGCCCTTGGCCCAACAGACGCGTCCACACTCCCATTGCCGCCCGCCCCTTACGGTTACACTGGCGTAGCTCAGAGGCGCCCGATCCGGGCGCGGGTAAGTTTTGGCTAGTATTCCTAAGCATTGGCAAGAGTTAAAATGCCGCACCCGACTAACCCCGCTCTCGGACGCTCGGGAGAGCGGGGTTAGCCGGACGACTGATCTTAAGTCAGGAACGCCTCCACGCGACGGTTGAGTTCGCGTCCGGCGGCGGTGTTGTTTGCCCGTACCGGCAACTCGGAACAGAAGCTGACCACCTTTGGGGTCAGGCCATCGGTGGCGAAGGCCTTGCTCACCGCCTCGGCCCTGGAGTTGGCCAGGGCGCAGTTAGCCCCGTAGGTCCCCGAACCGTCAGCGAATCCGGCCAGCACCAGTTGTT
>DASXMK010000085.1:0-5019 GCA_036495705.1 Caulobacteraceae bacterium
GCGAGCTCCGACGAACTTCGGAATCGATAAGGACACTAGCAAGTATATGAGTCTAGTGTGCTTTTTGGATTTGAAGTTCGCTCCGCGCCCGACCCCTGAATGCGGCGAACTTCAAATCCAGCACACTAGAGCCATGATTTGAGCGGGAGTCGGCTCAAATCCGTGGCGGAACATCAGGTCCCAGGTCAGGCCAGGCGGCTGCCGATGAAGCGTCTCAGCTTGGCCCCGACCTGGCCGCGGCGGTGCACGCCCAGCTTCTGCATAATGTTCTGGATGTGGTTCTTGGCGGTGCAGGTCTCGATGCTTAGCTGGCGCGAGATCTCCTTGTTGGAGAGGCCCTGGTTGACCAGCTCGACGATCTCCAGCTCGCGGCTGGTCAGACCTGCGCCGCCGGACTCGACGCTGCCGGCGGCGATGGTTTGATAGAGCGAGGCGGCGACCTTGGGCGAGCAGACCATCTCGCCACGCATGAGGCTGCCGATGATCGTCGACAGATCCTCGACCCCCGCGTCCATGCGCACATAGCCGTCGACCCCGGCGGCGGCGCAGGCCAGCACCTCGCTTTCGACCTCGCGCACGCCGACGGCGACGATCCGCACGCGCCCGGGCGGCTGCCGCAGGCTCTCGACCACCCCGGAAATGGCCAGCTGTAGGGAATCCAGCAGCACCACGTCGGCGGGCGCGGTGCGCATGGCCTCCAGGGCGGCGCTCAGCGGGCCGGCGCCAATAACCTCCAGGTCCGGGATTTCGGCCAGTTGCATGGCCAGACCGTCGCGGTGCAACCGCACATCGCCAATGATGAAAAGCTTGATCTGCATCAAAACGTTAAACTGCAGACCGATCCCGAAGACCGATCGACTCTGGCGAATGTCGGATGGCGCAGAGATAGGCGGGGGCCGTGACCTTTATGTGGCTGGCGCCCGAGGGGCGCGCCAATGTGATCGACGAAGCTCGCGCTTGCGGCGGGGCGCTTGCGAGCGCGCCCCGCCGCAATCGACGTCAGCCAAGCGTCATGAGCTGAGTGTCATGGTGCCGATACCGGCAGCCACATTCAGCCCGGTCATGCCTTCGACGCTCACCGGCTGCAGCATGATGCTGCGCTCGAAGCCGCCGACCAGGGCGTTGCCGGCCGCGCCGACGCCGACCGCCGCGCCGCCGGTCACGCCGGCGTAGTGGCCGCGAAGGGCGCCGCGGCGCACGTCATTCGACGGGGCGAACACCGCCCACACCAGGGTGCCGGAGCTCTGATAGCCGATGTTCACGCCATACTTGCCGATGTTGCCGCGATAGTGTTCGACGCGGCCATCGCCGGAGAAGGTGCAGCGCATGCTGTGTGAGCCGCCGACGACATACCCCCACCCGCCGTGCTCATTGCAGGTCAGGGTGCCGACCCGGACATCCGCCTGGGCAACGGCTGGGATCATCAAGCCAAGGCTGCTGGCCACGGCGGCGCACAATAGGATCCGTTTCATCTCGATTACCTGATTTCAACGCCCACCCGGACCCTTAAAACGTCCCGCTCATGGCGACGGTTCCTCTCTTCAGGGCTCGTTCGGGCTGGTGATCAGGCGCGCCGCCGGTTCGTTGCGCACATAGTCCCACAGCCAATTCCAGGTGACCGCCAGGCGGCTGCGGGCGTTGATCAGGAAATAGATGTGGGCTGCGCCCCACAGCCACCAGGCCAGCCGCCCTATGAGCTTCACCGCCCCAAAATCGATGATCGCCCGGTGGCGGCCGATGGTCGCCAGGCTGCCCTGATGGCGATAGCGGAACGGCCCTGGCGCGGCCCGGCCGGCCAGGCGCGCGGCGATGACCTTGGCCACATAGGCGCCCTGTTGCTTGGCCGCCGGCGCCAGCCCTGGAACCATGGCCCCCGCCCGCCAGTGAACCTGGGCGGTGTCGCCGATGACGAACACCTCCGGGTGGCCAGGGGCGGTGAGGTCGGGACCGACGACCAGGCGTCCGGCCCGGTCGGTTTCCAGTCCCAGCCAGCGCGCGGCCGGCGAGGCCTCAACCCCGGCGGCCCAGATGACGGTGCCGGCGGCGATGGGCCCAGCGGTGGTGTCAACCCCGTCGGGGTCGCAGCGGGTGACCGCCTCGCCGGTGCGGACCTCGACGCCGAGCTCGGTCAGGGCGCCGCGGGCATAGGCGGCCAGCCCGGGGTCGAAAGCCGGCAGGATGCGCTCGCCGGCTTCCAGCAGCACCACCCGGGCGCGACGGGTGTCGATGTTGCGGAACTCTTCGGGCAGGTGCGTGCGGGCCAGCTCGGCGATGGTCCCCGCCAACTCTACCCCGGTGGGCCCGGCCCCGACGATCACGAAGGTCAGCAGGGCCTCGGCCTTGTCCGGCGCGGCTTCGGCGCTCTCGAAGGCGGTGAGGATGCGCCGGCGGATGCGGGTGGCGTCCTCCAGGGTCTTCAGGCCCGGGGCCACGGCCGCCCACTCGTCGTGGCCGAAATAGGCGTGGGTGACGCCGGTGGCCAGCACCAGGGTGTCATAGGCAAGCGCGCCCCCGCCGGTTAGCAGCAGTCGCCGGCCGGCGCTGTCCACACCGCAGGCCTCGGCGAGGAGGGTGGTGACCGCGCCCAGGCGGCGCACCAGCTGGCGGATCGGCCAGGCGACCTGGGACGGGGCCAGGATCGAGGTCGCCGCCTGATAAAGCAGGGGCTGGAAGATGTGATGGTTGCGCCGGTCGACCAGTGTGATGTGTAGCCCAGCGACGCGCTTGAGGTGCTTGACCAGTTCGAGTCCAGCAAAGCCGCCGCCCACCACCACCAATCGATGGACGTCCGCCTGCGGGCCCATGGGGTTCCTAAGCGAACCGCGCCACCCAGGTGGCGAAGGCGTCGATGAAGCTTTGGAAGAACTTGCGCGTACCCTCGTCGGCGAGCTCGCCGGCTTCGTTGAAGCGGCTCACCGCCCCGCCGACATAAGCCTCCGGCTGCTGCATGACCGGCACGTCCAGGAACACCAGCGACTGGCGCAGATGGTGGTTGGCCCCAAACCCACCCGGGGCGCCGGGCGAGACGCTCATCACCGCCCCGGGCTTGCCGGCGAAGACGCTATGGCCATAGGGCCGCGAGCCGACGTCGATGGCGTTTTTCAGCACCCCGGGCACGGAGCGGTTGTACTCCGGGGTGACGAACAGCAGGCCCCCGGCCGCCCGGACCTCATCGCGAAAACGGATCCACGGCGCCGGTCGCCGCCCCTCCTCGTCGTCATCGGCGTTGTACGGCGGCAGGTCGCCGATCTCGACAATCCCCAGCTTCAGCGCCGGCGGCGCGAGCGCGATCAGGGCGTTGGCCGCCATGCGGTTGTAGGAGGCCTTGCGCAGGCTGCCGACCAGCACGGCGACGGGTCTCGCTTCGGCCATCGTCACGCTCCTTGTTCTGGGCCTACTCCGTAAACTTAGGTCGCCGTTTTTCGCGATGCGAGGCCAGGCCCTCGCGGGCTTCGGGGCCGGTGAAGCCCAAGAACTCCAGGGCCAGAGAGGCGTCGAAGGTCGGGCCGGCGGCGCGCAGCCAGTTATTGAGGGCGTATTTCGTCCACCGGATGGCCATGGGCGCTCCGTCGGCAAGGCGGGCGGCGATCTCCACCGCCTTGGCGTCCAATTCGGCGTCCTCAGCCAGCAGCGAGACGACGCCGATGCGCTCGGCTTCGGCCCCGGTCAGGGTCTCGCACAGCAGCAGATAGTATTTGGCCCGGGCCATGCCGCACAGCAGCGGCCAGATGATCGCCGCGTGGTCGCCGGCCGCCACTCCCAGGCGCGTGTGGCCGTCGATGATCCGCGCCTGCGGCGTCGCGATAGAGATATCCGCCAGCAGGCCGCACACCAGGCCGGCGCCGACGGCCGGCCCGCGGATGGCGCTGACGATCGGCTTGGAACAGTTGATGACGTTGTAGACGATGTCGCGGGCCTCGCGCAGCACCCGCGCCCGGGTCTCGAAGTCGTCGATGATCGCCTGGATCATGTCGAAGTCGCCGCCGGCGGAAAACGCCTTGCCGGCCCCGGTCAGGATGATCGCCCGCACCGCCTCGTCGCGATCGGCGTCGCGCCACACCTCGGCCAGCTCGGCGTGCATGCGCGCATCGGCGGCGTTGAGGCGGGCCGGATTGTCCATGGTCACGCGCAGCACGCCGGCGTGCGGCCAGTCGAAGGCCAGGCGCTCGTAGCGCTCGAAAGGCGCGCTCATCCTATTGGCCGCTGAACACGGCCGGGCGCTTGGCCAGGAACGCGCCCACGCCTTCGGCGAAGTCGGCGGTCTTGCCGGCGGTCTTCTGGGCCAGGCGCTCGCGGTGCAGCTGCTCGGCCCAGTCGGCATCCAGCGACGCCCACAGGAGCTGGCGGCTGAGGCCCAGCGAGGCCGGGCCGCTGGCCAGGGCCGTGGCCAGGCTCATGGCCGTGGGCATCAGCTCGGCGTCGGGGACGACGCGATTGATCATCCCCCATTCCAGCGCCTGGGCGGCCGGAATCCGCTCGCCCAACAGCGCCATTTCCATGGCCCGGGCCCGGCCGATCGCCCGCGGCAGCAGATAGGTCGAGCCGCCGTCGGGAACCAGGCCGATGCGCCGGAACGCCTGCAGGAAATAGGCGCTTTCGCTGGCCACGATCAGGTCGCCCAGCAGGGCCAGGGAGCAGCCGACCCCGGCCGCCGCCCCGTTCACCGCCGTGACCAGGGGAACCGGCATCTCGCGGATATAGGTGACCAGGGGGTTGTAAGCGATTTCCAGCGCCGCCCCGGCGTCGGGCTTGCCGTCGCCGTCGAGGGCCCGGCCGCCGCCCGAGCCCGCCGACAGATTGGCCCCGGAACAGAAGCCGCGGCCCTCGCCGGTGAGCAGGATGGCGCGGGCGGGTTTTTCGGCCATCACCGCCGCCTTGAACGCGCCCAGCAGCTCGCTGGCGGTGTCCAGGCCGGCGGCGTTAATGGTCGCCGGATCGGCCAGGGTGATCACGGCGATGTCGCCTGCGCTGGCGACCTTGATCTTCTGATAGCTCATGCACGCGCCTCGCCGGGTGATC
>DASXMK010000086.1:0-2613 GCA_036495705.1 Caulobacteraceae bacterium
TTCCTGGTGGTCGATCGCGCCGACAAGACCGGAGACGTCGCCGACTTCTGGACCTTCGAGGCCTTTGTCCCGCCGATCGATGTGCGGCCGGGTGCGGCGGTGGTTCAGGGCCTCGCCCACCATCAGGTGAACTGTTCCGAAAATACCGACCAGACAGTGGCGTCAGCGGGCTATGACGAGGCTGGCGCGGCCATCGTCGCCTTGGCCGCAAGCCCGCCAGCCCCCCTGGCCGGCGAAAGCGCCTATGGCATGATCGCCCATGTCCTGTGCCGTGGCTTGGACCTGCCCAAGTCCGGCCAGACCCGCGGCCACGCCGCTGCGCTGGCGGCCGCACGGCAGCCGTCCGGCGGCTGAATTTCACCTGGAGACTCGATCCCGCCCAGGCTAAAGGGCCTCGGAAAGGCCGACCGTCTCGGCGCCGCCTTTCCGGTAGTGGAGAGGTGAGAGCGTGGGCAATGTCACCGTGATCGGCGCCCAGTGGGGCGACGAGGGCAAAGGTCGGGTCATCGACTGGTTGTCCAGCCGCGCCGACGTGGTGGTCCGGTTCCAGGGTGGCAACAACGCCGGCCACACGATCGTGGTCGGCAACACCACTTACAAACTGTCCCTGCTTCCCTCCGGCCTGGTCCAGGGCAAGTTGTCGATCATCGGCAATGGCGTGGTGGTGGACCCCTGGTCCCTGGCGGCCGAAATCGAATCCGGGCGCGGCCAGGGCCTGACGATTACTCCGCAGGTCCTGGTCCTGGCCGACAACGCCTGTCTGGTGCTGCCATTGCACCGCGACCTGGACGCCGCGCGCGAGGCTCGCGCTGGACCCAACAAGATCGGCACCACCGGCCGCGGCATCGGCCCGGCCTATGAGGACAAGGTCGGGCGGCGCGCGATCCGGGTTGCCGACCTTGGCGACCCGGCGGCTCTGCCGGCCAAGATCGAGCGGCTTTTGGCCCACCATCAGGCGCTGCGCGAGGGGTTGGATCTGCCGCCCGTCGATCCGCAGGCGTTGTTCGCCGATCTGCTGGCCATCGCCCCCAAGGTGCTGCCCTTCGCCAAGCCCGCTTGGCGGGTGATGGCTGAGGTGGCTGCCGACGGTCGCCGCGTGCTGTTCGAGGGCGCTCAGGCGACCTTGCTGGACGTCGACCATGGCACCTACCCGTTCGTCACCTCATCCAACACCGTGGCCGGGCAAGCGGCGGCCGGCGCAGGGGTCGGGCCAAAGGCCATCGGGCGGGTGCTGGGGATCATGAAGGCCTACTCCACCCGCGTCGGCGAAGGGCCGTTTCCCACTGAGCAGGCCAACGATATCGGACGGCGCCTCGGCGAACGCGGAAACGAATTCGGCACCGTGACCGGGCGGGCGCGGCGCTGCGGGTGGTTCGACGCCGTGCTGGCGCGTCAATCGGTGGCCTTGGGGGGCGTCGAGGGCGTGGCTCTGACCAAGCTCGATGTCCTGGATGGCTTCGCGACCCTGCGGATCTGCACCGGTTATCGCATCGGCGGGCGCGAGCTTGACTACCTGCCGGCCGGGCTCACCGATCAGGCGGCAGTGTCGCCGGTCTATGAGGAGGCCCCGGGCTGGAGCAGCGCCACGCGCGGCGCGCGGGACTGGACCGACTTGCCGGCGGCGGCGATGGCCTATGTGCGACGCCTGGAGGCGCTGGTTGGCGCGCCGGTCTTTCTGCTCACCACGAGCCCAGAGCGCGACGACCTGATCCTGCTAAGGGACCCATTCGAATAGTTCCCGCTCTGCGAGGCGGGAAATCAGGCGTCGACCAGGTTCTGCTCGAGCGCCGCCGCGCGCATGGCCTTCTGCAGTTTCTCAAAGGCGCGGACCTCGATCTGGCGCACGCGTTCACGGCTGACGCCATATTCGGAGGCCAGGGTTTCGAGGGTGGTCGGATCGTCCCTTAGGCGTCGCTCGGTGAGGATGTGGCGCTCGCGATCGGAAAGCTCGGTCATGGCCTCTTCCAGCAAGCCCATGCGCAGCGAACGCTCCTCGTCCTCCGCCAGGCGCGTCTCCTGGCTGACCGCGTCCTTGTCTTCCAGCCAGTCCTGCCACTCGTTTTCGGAGTCGGAGCGCAGGGGTGCGTTGAGCGAGGCGTCGGGACCCGCCAAGCGGCGGTTCATGGACACCACTTCGGAATCGAGCACACCCAGTTTATCGGCGATCTGCCGCACCTGATCGGGGCGCAGGTCGCCCTCGTCGAGAGCACTGATCTCGCTCTTGGCCTTGCGCAGGTTGAAGAACAGCTTCTTCTGCGCCGCCGTGGTGCCCATTTTCACCAGAGACCACGAGCGCAGGATGTATTCCTGGATCGAAGCCCTGATCCACCACATTGCGTAGGTCGCCAGCCGGAAACCCTTGTCGGGTTCGAACTTCTTGACCGCCTGCATCAGGCCGACATTGCCTTCGGAGATCACCTCGCCGATCGGCAGACCATAGCCGCGATAGCCCATGGCGATCTTGGCCACCAGACGCAGGTGCGAGGTGACCAGTCTGTGGGCGGCGGTGGGGTCCTCGTGCTCGCGCCAGCGTTTGGCCAGCATGAACTCCTCGTCCTTGCCGAGCATCGGAAACTTGCGGATTTCCGTCAGATAGCGGGAGAGGCCGCCATC
>DASXMK010000087.1:0-6361 GCA_036495705.1 Caulobacteraceae bacterium
TCAACACCGCCGTGCTGGGCTTCCTGTCCGAGGCCGGACTGGACCGCGAGTCCGCCTGATGGGTTCCTTCCACCTGGCCGAGATCAACATCGCGCGCCTGAAGGCGCCTATCGACCACCCGACGATCTCTGGATTTGTCGCCGCGCTTGAGCCGGTCAACGCCCTCGCCGACGCCAGTCCGGGTTTTGTCTGGCGTCTTGTGGGCGAAGCCGGCGACGCCACCGACATCCGGCCATTCGACGACCCCAATATGCTGATCAACATGTCCGTGTGGGAGAGCCTCGAGGCCCTGGCCGGGTTTGTCTATCGCCAGCCCCTTCACAGCGGGATCATGCGGCGGCGGAACGAGTTCTTCACCCGTCCGGAGGTGTTCCTGGCGCTGTGGTGGATCCCCGCCGGCCATCGCCCGACCGTCGTTGAGGGGCTGGAGCGACTGGATATCCTGCGTCGAGAAGGACCGACGCCCAGGGCCTTCACCTTCCGCAATCCCTTCGCGGCCCCGGACGGTGGGAGCGCCGAGCCGGTGCTCGAAGATTGCGCCTGATAAAGGCGCGTCTTTCATGACACAGAATTCATGGACCGATCGGTCAGCTGCGAGCTAAACCGACGGTCATTCTTGGGAGGGACGCTATGAAATCTTGGGCACTCGTGGGCGCGGCCGTATTGATCCTGGCCGCAGCCTCCGCGCAGGCGGCCGATCCGCTGGCCCCAGTCGGGCTGGGGACCCCGCCCGCGCCGCCGGCGGTCAAGCCCGTGACCGAGACCCTGTGGGGCGTGCCCGTCACAGACAACTATCGCTACATGGAGGCGCTCGGCCCGGAGACTATCACCTGGATGAAGGCGCAGGGCGCCTACACCCGCGCGGTCATGGACGCCGTCAAGCCGCTGGCGGGCGTGCGCGGCCGCGTCCGGGCCTTCACCGGCAGCTTCGGCTTTGTCCAGAGTTACGCCAGCTACGGCGGGCGCACCTTCTATGAGGAGCGCGCTCCCGGAGCCGACACCTTCGATCTGGTGGCCCGCGACACCACCGGCGTGCGCAAGATCGTCGACATGGCGGCGCTACGCGCCCAGCACGGCGGCGCGCCGATGGCCATCAACTATGTCCTGCCTTCCTTTGACGGCTCGAAAGTCGCGGTCGGCATTTCCTCCGGTGGCTCGGAGGCGGCTTCGCTCTATGTCTACGACGCCGCGACCGGCGCCCAGATTGCCGGCCCGATCGACCGCGCCGATTTCGGCCCGACCTCGTGGAGCCTCGATTCCAAGACCCTTTATTTCATCCGGCTGAAGCAGTTGGGTCCGAAGGATCCCGGCACGGAAAAGTACCGCGACCCGACCCTAGAGGTCTGGGATCTCAGCGGGGCCCCCACGCCCCTTTACGGCTCGACCACCGGACATGGCCCGAAGTTCGGCCCCGACGAGACGCCGGCCCTGGCGCTCGAGCCGACCTCGCCGATCGCCGTCCTGGTGTCCCAGAACGGGGTGCAGAACGAGATCAAGATGTGGACGACGACGGCCGGCCGGGCCTCCGATCCCGGCGCCTGGACCCTGCTGCTCGACCGCGATGACGGGGTGACCTCGGCCGACGCCCGTGGCGATGATATCTTCCTGTTGTCGCACAAGGACGCGCCGACGTTCAAAGTGCTGCAGCTCAAGGCCGGCGCCCCCCTGGCTTCGGCCATGACTCTGGTGCCCGCCGAGCCCGGCCGGGTGATCGAGGGCGTCCACGCCGCGGCTGATGCGCTCTATGTGCTGGCGCGTGAAGGCGAATATTCGCAGGTGCTGCGCATCCCAGCGGGTACGACCCATATCGAAGAGGTGGCCTTGCCGGCCAAGGGTCACGTCTCCGATGTGTTCACCGACCCGCGCGCGCCGGGCGTGACCTTCGCCATTGAGAACTGGGTCTCGCCGCCGACCATGCTGCGCTACGATCCCGCCGACCACACCTTCGCCGACCTGCATCTGGGAGTGCGCGGAGACATCGATCCCGCGGCTTTCGCGGTCAGCGACCTGCAGGCCAAAGGTCATGACGGCGTCATGGTGCCCTACACCCTCGTCCGACCGAAAGGCGTCAGCGGACCTGGGCCCACGGTCGTGGAGGCCTATGGCTCCTACGGCATCTCCAACCTGGCCGACTTCAGCACCCGGCGCGCGGCGATGATGCGCGAAGGCATCAACTATGTCGTATGCTCCGTGCGCGGCGGCGGCGAGCTGGGCGAGGCCTGGCGGCTGGGCGGCAAGGACGCCAACAAGCCCAACACCTGGAAGGATATCATCTCCTGCGGCGAAGACCTGATCGCCCGCGGCGTCACCGACACGCACAAGCTGTTCATCCTCGGCGGCTCGGCCGGCGGCATCACCATGGGCCGGGCCATGACCCACCGTCCCGACCTGTTCGCCGGGGTGATCGACATCGTGCCTGCGGCCAACACCCTGCGGGCCGAGTTCTCGCCCAACGGACCGGACAACATCCCCGAGTTCGGCTCGATCAAGACCGAGCAGGGCTTCCACAACCTGCTGGCGATGGACTCCATCCAGCACGTGAAGAAGGGCGTTACCTATCCGGCGATCATGATCTCCACCGGATTGAATGACCCGCGGGTCTCACCCTGGGAGCCGGCCAAGTTCGCCGCCGCGCTGGAGGCGTCCGGCACCCCCAACCCGGTGCTCCTGCGCGTCGATGAGCAGGCCGGCCACGGCATCGGCTCGACCCGGGCTCAGACCGACCTGCTGACCGCCGACTGGATCGCCTTCGTCTTCTGGCGCTCGGGGCGGGAAGGCTGGCGCCCAGTCGCCGCGCACCCTACGCCGCACCGGCCAGGGCGGGGACCTCGGCGTTAGTGGTGACTTTGCGGGAATAGAACGAAGCGTTCTGGCGGCCCTCGGAGGCCTCGCGCGCAAAACTGAGCAGGTGGTGCGCCACCAGGCCCACCGAGATCACCCGCTCGATGTCGAGCGCGCGAAGCCGCGGCCAGGCAAAGGCCCAGAACTCGCGCCGATAGGGCGCGACGACGCCGCACGTCCACAGCACCCGGGACAGGATGGTCAGACCGCGCCCAAGGTCGGCCCAGGAGAATTGGCGCGGCGGCGCGTAGCGGTGGGGATAGGTGGCGGCGATCTGGTGCTGGTAGCGGGAAAACAGCGCCCTGGGCTCATAGGCCGCGGCCACGCAGGCGCGCCAACCTTCCACGACCGCATCATATGGCCGACGGAACTTGACGTTCGATTCCAGCTCCTCGTTTTCGACCAGGCGACCTTCGGCCGCCAGTCGGTCCCACAGCCGCGTGCGCGGCAAGGCCTGCAGCAGGTTGATGGTCAGCATCGGGATCTGGCTGGCCTCGACGAAATCGAGAATGCGTCTGGGCGTATCCGGAGTGTCGGTGTCCAGGCCCATGATGATGCCAGAGACGACTTCGAAGCCGTAGTCGTTCAGCCGGCGGACCCCATCCAGGATCGGCACCATCAGATTGTGCGCCTTGTCCATGGCCTGCAGCGCATCTGGCTCGGGCGTCTCGATGCCGCAGAACACGGTCTGGAAGCCGGCCTCGCGCATGGCCTCCAGCAGCTCCGGCCGCTTGGCGATATTCAAGGTCGCCTCGCAGGCGAAGCGGCAGGGATAGCCGTTTGCCTTCTGCCAGGCGATGAGGGCCGGCAGCAGGTCGCGCAAGGCGCGGCGATTGGCGATCAGATTGTCGTCGACGAAATAGACCACCTGGCCCAGGCCGCAGGCGCGCAGTTTGCTGAGCTCGGCGCACAGCTGGGCCGGCGTCTTCAGCCGCGGCAGACGGCCGTAGAGCGCCGGGATATCGCAGAACTCGCAGTCGTAGGGGCAGCCGCTAGAGAACTGGATCGAACTCATGAAATAGCGTCTAAGATCGGCGAGTTCGTAGGCCGGCATCGGAAACGCGGTCAGGTCCCGGCGCCGCTCAGTGCTTAGCACCACCTGCCGGCAGGGATGCCGCAGATCGGCCGCCAGACGAGCGAACAGGGCCTCGGTCGCATCCCCCAGCTCACCAAGGTGCAGATAGTCGAAATCCGGATAGTACTCCGGCGCGGCGGAGACCGAGGGCCCGCCCAGGACCGTGACTGCGCCGGCCGCGTGGGCGCGGCGATTGATGTCGTTGATCTGCCGGCGCTGGACATGCATGCCGCTGACGAACACCACCTCGGCCCAGGCCAGGTCGCGGGCGCTGGCGGCTTTCAGGTTCTCGTCCACGAATCGCGCCTGCCAGCCCCTGGGCAGGGCGGCGGCGATCACCAGCAGCCCCTGGGGCGGCATGAACGCCTTCGCGCCCACCAGGGGAAAGGCGTATTCGAAGGTGCCGAACGAAGGGGAATAGCGCGGAAACACCAGCAGGACGCGGCGGCCACCGCCGCGCGCATTGGCGCCGAGCAATTGAACGGGGGGCCCCGGCATGGGGGAGCAACTCTCGGGCTTGAGCAAACGTTCCCGCGTCGACAGCGAAGTTTGCTCAAGAATATCGATCGGGATTTCAAAACTGATCGAGTATCTCCATACTCCCGGCCATGCTCCCCACCCTGCGTCAACTCCGTTATCTAAAGCTGCTGGCGGACCACGGCTCGTTCAGCCGGGCCGCCGAAGCCGCCCACGTCACCCAGCCGACCTTGTCGGCGGGAATCCAGGAGCTGGAGAAGATCCTCGGGCCGGCGCTGGTGGACCGCAATCGTTCGGGCGTCATCCTGACCGCCGCCGGCGAGGAAGTGGTTGCGCGCGCCGGATCGATCCTGGCCCAGGCGGAGGACCTGGTGCGCGAGGCCCAGGGCGCCGGCGAGCCCCTGGGCGGCCGGTTCCGCCTAGGAGTCATTCCCACCATCGCCCCGTTCCTGCTCCCCGCCGCCCTGCCGGCTCTGCGGGCGCGGTTCCCGAAGCTGCGGCTGTTTTTGCGCGAGGACCTTACCCATCGCCTGCTGGCCGACGTCCGAGGCGGCGCCCTCGATGCGGCACTGCTGGCCTTGCCCTATGACACCGCCGGGCTGGAATGCGCCCACGTCATCGACGACGAGCTCATGGCCGCCCTTCCGTCCGGACACCCGCTGGCCAGCTGCGAGCGCGTGCCGCCAGGGGGCCTGGAAGGCGAGGAGATGATCCTGCTCGAGGACGGCCATTGCCTGCGCGACCACGCCCTGACGGCTTGCGGCATGACCGCGCCGCGGCATGCGCGCGACGAGGGATTCGCCGCCACCTCTCTGGCGACCCTGGTTCAGATGGTGGGCTCCGGTCTCGGCGTATCGTTCCTGCCGGCCATGGCGGTGCGGGCCGGCCTGGCGACCGCCGCCCAGATCACGGTTCGCCCGCTGGAGGCCGACCATCCGAGCCGCGAGATCGCCATCGCCTGGCGGTCGGGATCGACCCGCGCCGCGGAGGGCGCGCTCCTGGCCGAGGTGTTCCGCCAGTCTTGAATCCGGCGCGCGCGGCGAGAGACATTGCGCGCGGTGGCGGCGCCGAATTTCGTTGCTGTGCAACGGATGCGTGCGCCAGCTTGGGTTTTGCACTATATCCACAGCCCATGAGCAGGCCGTTTGTTAAGATGAATGGTCTGGGCAACGACTTTGTCGTGGTCCAACCCGGCGCGGAACGCTTTAGTCCCAGCGCCGAGCAGGCCCGCGCCATCTGCGATAGAATAGACGGCATCGGCTGTGACCAGCTGATCGTGCTCGAGTCTTCGAACCGCGCCGATGTGCACATGCGTATCTGGAACGCTGACGGCGGCGAGGTCGGCATATGCGGCAACGCCGCCCGCTGCGTCGCCTGGCTGCTGATGCGCGCCGGCAAGCGCAGCAATGTGCGGCTGGAGACCGCCACCGGCGTACTCGAAGCCTATGACGCCACCGGCGGGACGGTCACCGTCGACATGGGCGTCCCGGGGCTGGAGTGTACCGACATCCCTCTGGCCTCACCGATGAACACCCTGGAACTCGATCTGCGGGTTGAGTCGGCCCGCGGCGGTCCGAGCTGCGTCTCCATGGGCAATCCGCACGTGGTGTTCTTTGTCGACAACGTCGAGACGGCCCCGGTGGAGAGCCTTGGCCCGTGGCTTGAAAAGCATCAGCGGTTTCCGGAAGGCGCCAACGTCGGCTTCGCCCAGATCATTTCGCGCGACCGCATGCGCTTGCGGGTGTGGGAGCGCGGCGTCGGCATCACCAGGGCCTGCGGCACCGGCGCCTGCGCGGCGGTGGTGGCGGCGCACCGGCGGGGCCTTTCCGACCGGCGGGCCGTTGTTGAGACCGAGGGGGGGGAACTGATCGTCGACTGGCGCGAGAGCGATAGCCACGTGCTGATGAACGGACCGGTCGAGGTGGAATTCACCGGCCGCTTGCCGGCCCTGACCGAACTCGAAACCGC
>DASXMK010000088.1:0-3649 GCA_036495705.1 Caulobacteraceae bacterium
GCCCGGGATGCTGGTGGCCACCTTGGCGCAATGCCCGCGTTTCGGTGGTCGCCTTTCGTCGGTCGATGAGCGCCCCGCCCTGGCCGTCTCCGGCGTGCGGCATGTGGTCAAGCTCGGAAACGCCGTCGCCGTGGTCGCCGATGGCTATTGGGCCGCCAGGACCGGGCTCGCCGCCTTGACCCCGACCTGGACAGCCGGCCCCCTGGCGGGCGTCTCGTCGGCAATGATTTCGGCCAGGCTGCGCGCCTTGGCCGAAGCGGGCGGGGATACGCCACGCCCGCCCCGCGGCCTGGACGCGGCGGCCGCGAGGGCCGCCACCGCAGCGGCGCTGCAAGGCGCGTCGCGACGATTTTCCCAAACCTATGAAGTTCCGCTGCTGTCGCATTCTCCCCTTGAGCCGATGAACGCCACGGCTCTGGTCGCCGACGGCCGGGCCGAACTTTGGGTCCCGACCCAGGTCCAGTCCTCCATGCGCACCGCCGTGGCCAAGGCGCTCCGCCTCGACCCAGCCAATGTAGAGATTCACACGACCGAGATTGGTGGCGGTTTCGGCCGCCGGCTCCACACTGATTACGGGGTGCTGGCCGCTCAGGTGGCGCGCGGGCTGGGCGTCCCGGTCAAATTGATCTGGAGCCGTGCGGAGGATACCCAGCACGGATTTTATCGCCCGGCGACGGTCGCCAGGTTAGAAGCCGGACTGGACGCGGCCGGCATGCCGGTGGCTTTCAAGGCCGATATCGCCTGCCTCGATGACGACCCATTCGGCGGCATCGCCCCCACGCCGTACGCGCTTGGCAATCCGTCTGTGGCCGCGACAACCTGGAACCCGGGCGTTCCGATCGGCGCCTGGCGGGCCGTGGACTGGACCCAGAACACGTTCTTCGTCGAGAGCTTCATCGACGAACTGGCCCACCTGACCGGGAACGACCCGGTCGCCTACCGGTGGCGGTTGTTAGTGCAGAACCCGCGCATGTTGCGGCTTCTGCGCGCCGTGGCGGAGCGGGCCCAGTGGGATCGTCCGCCGCTGGCCGGCCGTTCGCGCGGGGTCGCCCTGTGCGAACGCGGTGGGACCTGCTGCGTCGAGGTTGTCGAGATATCCCCGCGGCCGGATGGCGAGGCGCCCATCGTGCATAAGGTTACCGCGGGAATCGACTGCGGCACGGCGGTCAACCCGGGTCAGATCCGCGCCCAGGTGGAGGGTGGGATCATCATGGCCTTGTCCGCCGCGCTCGCCCAGGCGATCACGCTCAGCGATGGACGCGTGGAACAGGCCTACTTCGACACCTATCCGATGGTCCATCTGCGCCAGGCGCCGGTAGTGGACACCCTCATCCTGGAGAGCCCGGACGCACGCGTCACCGGCGTCGGCGAACCACCCGTGCCGCCGTTGGCGCCGGCGCTTTGCAACGCCATCGCCGTCGCTGGCCGCCGCGTGCGATCCCTGCCGATCACCGGCTCGCGTTCGACGTCGAATTCGCAGGCCAGCGCCCGTAGCGCTTTGGCTTGACCCTGGGGCGATTGCGACGGCCTACTGTGGCCCTCGGGGGGACTGCGCAGGGAGCACGCCATGAGCGTCTATCGCGTCACCGAGATCATCGGCACGAGCACGACCAGCTGGGAGGACGCCGCCAAGGAAGCGCTGGCCGCGGCGGCCGGCAGCTTGCGCGACCTCCGCGTGGCCGAGGTGGTCGAACTCGACATCACCCTGGGCTCGAAGGGAGAGATCGAAACCTATCGCAGTCGCCTGCGCGTCAGCTTCAAATACGAAGGCGCCTGAACGTCACCAAAAATCACCGTAATTAACGGCGCGCTGATCACGGGTCCGATTCGTTCGACCGCGTGCTGGCGATGATGACCTAAAGCTGCATCAAGCCCCTTCCGCCTCCGCGAGGCGCACCAGAGTGGCGCCTTCGATGACCTGGCCGCCAAGCGCCACGGCGACCTCTTCGACGACGCCAGCGAAGGGAGCCTGGAGGACGTGCTCCATCTTCATTGCCTCCAGCGTGAGGAGCGATTGGCCTTTGGCGACGCGGTCGCCGGCTTTGACAAACACCTGGGTGACCTTGCCCGGCATTGGCGCGCGAACCTGACCTTCGCCGGCGGCGGCCTCGTCGGCGTCGGCGGCTGGCGGATGGTCCTTGAAATCGAAGCCTTCGCCGCCCTCGAACACCACGATGTCGCCATCGCCGGTGACCATCGCCGAACGCTCCGGCGCGTTGGTCAGGGGCGTGCAGATCACCGCCTCGCCACGCAGGAACAGTCGCACCCCGCGCTGCGGTCCGGCATTCTGGCGAAAGCCCACGAGCGCATTCCAGGGATTCGCCAGGGCCTCGATGGGGCCTCGAATAGCCATCGCCGCCGCCGCGGACAGCACCGCTTCCGATGGCTCGGGCAGGGTAGTCAAAGCCTCGAGCCGCGCCTCGATGAAGCCGGTGTGCACCTCACCGGCGATGAAATCCGGCTCGGCCAGGCAGCGGGCCAGGAAGCCGGCGTTGGTCTTCAACGGCCAAGCCTCGACATCGCCGCACGCCCTGGCCAATTCGCCGATCGCCTCGTCGCGGCTTTCGGCGTGGGCGATCAGCTTGGCGATCATCGGATCGTAGAACGGCGTCACCTCGCCGCCTTCCTCAACCCCGGCGTCGACTCGTACCTGGCCCGGCAGGCGGAAGCGGTCGAGGCGGCCCGTGGAGGGCAGGAATCCGGACGTCGGATTTTCGGCGTACAGCCGGGCTTCGATGGCGTGGCCGGCGAGCCTGATCTCATCCTGTGTCAGCGGCAGGGGTTCGCCTTGGGCCACTCTGATCTGCCATTCCACCAGATCGAGGCCGGTGACCATCTCGGTGACCGGGTGCTCCACCTGCAGGCGAGTGTTCATCTCCATGAACCAGATCCGGTCCGGTTTCAGGCCGGCGCTGGCGTCGGCGATGAACTCGACCGTGCCGGCTCCGACATAGTTCACCGCCTTGGCGGCGCGGACGGCGGCGCTGGTCACGGCAGCCCTGGCGGCGGCGGACATGCCCGGGGCGGGAGCCTCCTCGATGACCTTCTGGTGACGGCGTTGCAGCGAGCAATCCCGCTCGAACAGGTGCACGACGGCGCCGTGACTGTCTCCGAACACCTGCACCTCGATGTGCCGGGGCCGGGTGACGTAGGTCTCCAGCAGCACCCGGTCGTCGCCGAAGCTGGCCGCCGCTTCCCGCCTGGCCGAGCTTAGTGCGGCTGGGAAGTCTTCCGCCCGCTCGACCTTGCGCATGCCCTTGCCGCCGCCGCCGGCCACCGCCTTGATCAGCACCGGATAACCGATGCGCCCGGCTTCCTCCGCCAGGCGCGCCTCGTCCTGGTCCTCGCCCAGATAACCGGGAGTCACCGGCACGCCGGCCTTCGCCATCAGCGCCTTGGCGGCGTCCTTGAGACCCATGGCCCGGATCGCCGCCGCCGGGGGGCCGATCCAGGTCAGGCCGGCCTCGGCCACGGCTTCGGCGAAGTCGGCGTTTTCGGAGAGGAACCCGTAGCCCGGGTGGATCGCCTCGGCGCCCGTGGCCTTGGCCGCCGCCAATATCTTGTCGCCCAGCAGATAGCTTTCGCTGGCGGGCGGCGGGCCGATGCAGACCGCGGCGTCGGCTTCGCGCATGTGGGGCGCGCCGGCGTC
>DASXMK010000089.1:0-1674 GCA_036495705.1 Caulobacteraceae bacterium
GCCCCTTCCTCTCCCTATGGGAGAGGGGAGTTTACAGCGTCCATCCGCGCTCCCCTAAACCAAGTCCATGTGCGCGGTTTGGATGGCGTGCAGTTCGGCCAGGCACCAGTCCAGGATGCCCATGGTGGTTCGGGCCGAGCCCTGGCGCCACAGCGCCCACCAGCGACGCCCTGACCTGAGCGAAACATCGATGGGGGCGACAAGGTCGCCGCGGGCGATGGCCGGCGCGGCGGCCAGCGAACAGGTCAGGGCCACGCCCTGCCCGCGCAGCGCCGCCTCCAGAGCCAGGGAGGCGTCGGCGATGACCGGGCCCTCCAGGGTCGGCTCGGCGGTCAGGCCGGCGTGGGCGAACCAGCGCCGCCACAGCTCCGGGCGCTCGATAAGCAGTTCGGCCCGAGCCAGGGCCGCCGGGGTGTCGATCGCGGCCTTGTCGGCGAACCCCGGCGAACACACCGGAATCAGGCGCTAGTCATAGAGGGCGGTGGAATCGAAGCCGGCGGCGGGCAGATGCTCGTCCGGCAGGATGGCGAAATCGGCTGTCGCGAGATCGTCGGCGTCCTGGAACGTGCGGATGCTAACATCCGGAAAGCTGTGGCGCAGCCGGAACATGGCCGGGGATAGCCAGCGCCAGGCGCCCAAGGGGATGACGGCATGGCGCCGGCCCTCGTGCGCCGCCTCGGCGAGGGCCCGGCGCAGGGTCGATGTGGCCGAAAGATAGGCTTGGATAAGGGCCTCGCACCCGGGGGTGGCCTCGAGGCCCCACCCGGCCTTGGTGAACAGCTGCAGGGCATAGCGGTGCTCCAGGCGCGAGACGGCCTGGCTGACGGCGGCGTGGCTGATGCCGAGCTCCTGGGCGGCGACGCCGACGCGCCGCCGGCGGCTAAGGGCCTCGAGGATCTGCAGCGCGCCCAGAGTGGGCAGCTCCACGGACGCGGACTTTGCCGCCGGTGTTCGCAGGGGGCGCTCGGTGGGGCGGCGAAGGCGTTCGACGACGACCGGCTGCCGCCGGCGCAGGTCGAGGGCGTCAATCGAGGTGATCTCCGCGACGCTCACTTTGGCGACTCCAACTCCAAGGAACGGCGGGCAGCTTCGCGACAACGGCGGCCCGGCGCGAGGGCCAGACTGCAGTTTGGCGCAAAATGCGTCCAGCTTGGCGAAATGAGCGGGCAAGAAATGGCGTGGCATAAGTTCCGTAACCTGCGTAAGGTCTTACTGTGGAACCGCCATCGAGGCCGTGTATCGGTAAGATTACAGGAATTTAATGCTTCGCGGTTCGGAGGGAGATTTGCGCACCGTAGCGTTTGTCCTTTTCGACGATGTGGTGGGCCTGGATGTGACCGGCCCAGCGGAAGTATTCGACATGGCCAATCGGTTGCACCAGGGCGGCCCTCAACCCTATCACCTGGAGATCCTGGCCCTGACGGGCGGGCCGGTCAGGACGGCCTCGGGCGTCGGCATTCAGGCGCAGGACGCCAGCCAGTGGGTGGGCCCGATCGACACCCTGATCGTGCCGGGCGGCTACGGCGTCGGCCAGCGTGGCCCCGCCGATGCGCTGGTGCTGTGGGTGAAGCGGGCGGCCGAGCGCAGCCGGCGCGTGTGCAGCGTGTGCACGGGGGCCTATGTGCTGGCGGCGGCCGGGTTGCTGGACGGCCGGCGGGCGGTCACCCACTGGGA
>DASXMK010000090.1:0-1918 GCA_036495705.1 Caulobacteraceae bacterium
TCGACAGCGACGTCGCCGACGTGACCAACGAATCGGACCCCTGGGCTCAGGCCGGCTCGGTCACCGCCGCCTTGTTCCTGCGGCGGTTCGCTCCGCCCGGACCGTGGGCGCATTTCGACGTCTTTGCGTGGAATCCGCGTAACCGCCCCGGCTGGCCCAAGGGCGCCGAAGTCCAGGGCGTGCGCGCGCTCTACGCCTTGCTGCGAGCGCGCAGCGCGTGAATTTCGATCCGCGGTCCACCTTGATCTGTGACGGCCTAGCCGACAATCGGCTTGAGGGGCTCATCCCGGCGCGGCGGTATGCCTCTGTGCGGCCGAGCCAGATCATCATGCCTTGCGCCGCCGTCCGGGCCAGCCCCGATCCGCGGGCCGAGCAGATCGATCAGGTCTTGTTTGGTGAGGGCTTCGATCGCTTGGAAGCGCGGGACGGATTCGTTTTCGGCCAAGCCTCGCGTGACGGCTATGTCGGCTGGGTGGCGGAAAGTGATATGTCCGATGCGATAGCCTCGCCTACGCACTGGGTCAGCGCGTTGCGCGCCTACGCCTTCGAAACCGCTTCGATCAGGGCCCCGGCCCGAGGTCCGCTGAGTCTCAACGCCCTGGTGACGGCGGTCGACGAAACCGCCGGCCTGATCCTGGCCGACCGCATCGGCTGGATCGCTCGAACCCACCTGTCTACGGTGGGGGCGGTGCTGCGCGATCCGGCTGCTGTCGCCATGATCCATCTCGGCGCGCCTTATTTGTGGGGCGGGCGCGATAGCGCCGGTCTCGACTGTTCTGGGCTTATTCAGCAAGCGCTGCTCGCCTGCGGCCTTGCCTGCCCACGGGATGCCGACCAGCAGCAGGCCTTGGGAGCGGCGGCGCCGCCAGAGGCGCTCGCCCGCAGCGATCTGGTGTTCTGGCCCGACCATGTCGGCATGATGCTCGACGGTCGCCGCCTCATTCACGCCAACGCCCATCACATGGCGGTGACCATCGAGCCTCTGGCCAAGGTGCGCTCGCGCATCGCCAACCGCGGCGGCGGCGAACCGATCGCCTACCGGCGACTCTAGCGGGCAAACACCTGGGTCTCGTCGGCGAAGGCCTTGAACTCCAGGGCGTTACCGGAAGGGTCGCTGACAAACAGGGTTGATTGCTCGCCTCGCTGGCCGCGGAAGCGGGTCTGCGGCCGGATGAGGAACTGGACTTTGGCGGCCGTGAGCCGAGCCGCCAACTCCCGCCACGCCTCCGGCGTCAGGATCAGGCCGAAATGGCGCACCGGCACGGCCTCGCCATCGACCTGGCTGGTGGCGGGCGCGACATCCGAAGGCGCGAGGTGGGCCACGATCTGGTGGCCGTGCAGGTCGAAATCCACCCAGTCGGCGGTCGAGCGGCCCTCTGGGCAACCGAGCACGCCACCGTAGAAGGCCCGGGCCTCTTCGAGATCCCGGACTGGAAAAGCGAGGTGGAATCGAGGTCGAGTCACGAGCGTTCCTAACCCGTTCGCGCCGTCGCCACAAAGCCGCTCTGGACTCGACCATCGTCGCGCGCCAAACCTCGCCGCGACCAATGCGGAGCCCGCCATGAACGCCCTTACCCTCGATCGTGAACTCTGGGCCAGCGCCGGGGAACATGGGCTTCACGAAGCGATCGCGCTGCGGCGGGCCATCCACGCCGAGCCGGAACTAGGGCTCGACCTGCCCAAAACCACCGCCAAGGTGAAGGCGGCGCTGGCTGGCTTGCCGCTCGAGCTGCACGAGGGTCCGTCGACCAGCGGCGTCGTCGCCATCCTGCGCGGCCCCGCCAACGGCCGCACCGTGCTGCTGCGCGGCGACATGGACGCGCTGCCGCTGACCGAGGAGACCGGCCTGGCTTTCTCCTCCCAGCATGACGGCGCGATGCACGCCTGCGGCCACGACACCCACGTCGCCATGCTGGCC
>DASXMK010000091.1:0-2506 GCA_036495705.1 Caulobacteraceae bacterium
GCCCGGCGCACCGACCGCAAGGGCCTGGAGGATTTCAGCGCCCTTGACTGTTTCTACCGTGGCATGTGGCGCCTGAACCAGATGACCGCCGAAACCGATGTCCAGGCCCTGGAGCTGTTCCGCCAGGCGGTGGCGCTGGCCCCAGACCTGGCTCTTGGCCACATCGGCGCGGCGCGGACCCTGTACGGCCAAGCCATCTATGGAGCGGTCGAGAACCCAAGCGACAACCTCACCGCCTCGCTGGCGTCGGCCCGCACGGCCATTGGCCTGGATGCGCGCGAGGCCCAGGCGCATTTCGCCGCCGCCGGCCCCCTGCTCTATCTCGGCGGGCACGCCGCCGCGCTCGAGGAGGCGCACGCGGCCATCGCGCTCAACGCCAATTTCGCCTACGCCCACTATCGCCTGGGTCAGGTGCTGATCTTCAGCGGCCAGCCGGCGGAGGCCGTGGCCCCGATCGAGCGCAGCCTGCGCCTCAGCCCCTATGATCCGCAGGCCGGGCCGATGTTCGAGACCCTGGCGCTGGCCCACTATCAGGTCCGCGAATACGCCAAGGCGGCGGAGCACGCGCGCACCGCCGGGCGCATCTCCGGGGCCGGGCAATCGGTGCTGGCGGCGGCGCTGGCCCAGCTGGGTGAGGCCAAGGAGGCGACCGCCGCCCTGGCCCGGCTCGAGCGCTTCCGGCCCTCGCTGCGGCGGCCGCTGGCCGCGCCCTACGCCGATCCGGCGCTGCTCGAGCACCTGCGCCAGGGGGTGCGCGCGGCGCGCCAGTTTGCCGCGGCGTGAGGCTTCTCTCCCCCCTCTGGAGGGAGGAGAGGCGCGGCGCCTACTTGGCCAGCGGGTGCTTGTCGTCCGGGTAGCGGCTCTTGATCAGCACGGTGATCCCACCCTTGGTGTCGGCCGTGTCGGGGGCGTGCCAGACGGTGACCTCGTGGTCGTAACCGGGGGCCCAGGCGAAGGTGACGTGGGTCGGCGGCTCGGTGCTGAGGGCGTGATGGATGGTCGCCCGCAAGGTCTCGCTGACCGCGCCCGGCAGGGCGGCGAGATGGTTGCGCAAGGCCCGGTGCAGCACCGATCCCGGTTCGGCCCCATGCGCCGCCAGGGCTTCGTGCAGCGGCTGGCCGGGGGCGAACTTGTCCTTCTGGGCGGCCATATTGGGCAGGTTCGCCGGGCTGAAGGCGGTGTTCAATCCGGCCACGGTGGTTTGCATTTTCGGCATTTCGATAGGTCCCCCAGATGTGCGCGAGGAGAGCGCTCGCGGAGCTCAGCTTTCCGGCGACTGGGCGTTGAAAGTCAAGCCGACAGGAGGCCGCAGCCGGAGATGATCGGCGAACCATCAGGAATCCATCGGCAAACCATCGGCTCGGCGTCCTGTCGGATGCGGGCCAACCGGCGGCATATTGGCGGCGAACTTCAAGCCACCAGGAACTTTCAGATGTTCGCCAAGACCTTCCATCACCTCCTCGCCCTCTTGGGCCTGGTCGAAGAGCCGGCCCCGGAGCCTGCCCCCGAGACGACCACGGCGGTGTGGTGCGCCGACTTCGGCTGCCTCGATCTCAACGTTCCCGACCAGGCCTTTGACGCCCTGCGCCGGGTGGTTTCGAGGCAGCGGGCCAAGGAATCCAGCCAGCGCGTCCCGGCCAAGTTCGACCTGGCCGCGTGAAGCCCGCTTGACCGTCGCCGCCCCTGGCGCCTATGCCCCTCAAACGCGCGTTTGAGGAGGAGCCAAGGCCATGGAGCTGTTCGATCTCACCGGCAAGACCGCCATCGTCACCGGCTCGACCAAGGGCATCGGCAAGGCCATCGCCGAACGGCTGGCCGAACACGGGGCCAAGGTGGTCATTTCCTCGCGCAAGGCCGCCGCCTGCGAGGCGGTGGCAGAGGCCATCAACGCCAAACATCCGGGCGCGGCCATCGCCGTGCCGGCCAATATCTCGTCCCGCGACGACCTGGAGACCTTGGTCGAGGAGACGCGCAAAGCTTTCGGCCACATCGACATCCTGGTCTGCAACGCCGCCTCCAACCCCTACTATGGGCCAATGAGCGGGATCAGCGACGAGGCGTTCAACAAGATCCTGGGCAATAACATTGTCTCCAACCACTGGCTGATCCACATGGTCGCCCCGGAGATGGCGCAGCGGAAGGACGGGGCGATCATCGTCGTCTCGTCGATCGGCGGCCTGCGCGGCAGCGGCGTGCTGGGGGCTTACGCCATCTCCAAGGCCGCCGACATGCAGCTGGCTCGCAACCTGGCGCAGGAGCTCTCGCCCAACAACATCCGCATCAACTGCATCGCGCCGGGACTGGTGAAGACCGATTTCGCCCGGGCGTTGTGGGACACCAAGGAGGCCGAGAACCGGGCCAGTTTCGCCACCCCGCTGCGGCGCCTGGGCGAGCCTGACGACATCGCCGGGGCGGCGGTGTTCCTGGCCTCGCGCGCCGGGGCCTGGACGACCGGCCAGACCCTGGTCATCGACGGCGGCGCGACGAGCTAGGTCATCCGACAGAC
>DASXMK010000092.1:0-1751 GCA_036495705.1 Caulobacteraceae bacterium
GCGGTCTTGGCCGGGCCCACGCCCTGGAGTTGGCCCGGCTCGGCGCCAAGGTGGTGGTCAACGATCTTGGCGGATCGGTGGACGGCTCGGGCGGATCCTCGGACGCGGCCGCGGCGGTGGTCGCGGAGATCAAAGCCGCCGGCGGCGAGGCGCTGGCCAACGGCTCCTCGGTCACCGACGATGCCGGCGTGGCCCACATGATCGCCCAGGCCATGGACGCCTGAGGCCGCGTCGACATCCTGATCGCCAACGCCGGGGTGCTGCGTGACAAGTCGTTCTCCAAGATGGAGATGGCCGATTTCGCCTTCGTGCTCGACGTCCACCTGATGGGCACGGTCAAGCCGGCCAAGGCGGTCTGGGAGATCATGCGCCAGCAGAACTACGGCCGCATCGTCGTCACCACCTCCTCGACCGGGCTTTACGGCAACTTCGGCCAGACCAACTACGGGGCCGCCAAGCTCGCCCTGGTGGGGTTCATGAACAGCCTCAAGCTCGAAGGCCAGAAGAACAACATCCACGTCAACGCCATCTGCCCGGTGGCCGGCACGCGCATGACCGAGAACCTGATGCCGCCGGAAATGGTCAGACGCCTGGCCCCGGACTTCGTCACCCCGGGCGTGGTCTTCCTGTGTTCCGAAGAGGCCCCCACCGGAGCCATCCTCACCGCCGGCGGCGGGGCCTTCGCCATGGCCCGGATCTATGAAACCGAGGGGGTCTATCTCGGCGAGGGCGGCCTTTCGGTCGAGGAAGTGCGCGACAACTGGAGCCAGATCGCCGATCCGGCCGGCCAGGGGGCCTATTTCGCTGGCGGCGAGCAGACCCAGAAATTCTTCCGCAAAATGACCGCCGGCTAACCGGCGTTGGCCCGTCGAGCGCCGGAAAAATCCGTGTCTGACTTGTAATTTGGCGCAATGCCCTTAGAATAACGCAAGTCGAATATCGCTCAGGTTCGGGCGCTCTCCTTAGCTCGATCTGGATCGAGCGCGGGCCTGTCTTCCGCCTCTCCGACAATTTGATCGGTCGCGCACAGCGCGAACGTCTCTCAACAACTGAAAGATACACCATAATGACTATCGGAACCGTGAAGTGGTTCAATTCAACCAAGGGCTTTGGCTTCATTCAGCCGGACGACGGCGGCAAGGACGTGTTTGTCCATGTGTCGGCGGTCGAACGCTCTGATCTGGGCCGCCTCAATGAAGGCCAGAAGGTCGGTTACGAAATCGAGCGTGACGGTAAGACCGGCCGTGAATCGGCGGTCGCCCTGCGGGCGGCCTGAAACCGGCTATATAAGAGGCGGTCGGCGACGGCCGCCTCTTAACCTTTCCCGCCAACGCCAGCCTGGAGACCTGATGCCCAAGGAAGATCTATTCGAACTCGACGGGGTGGTTTCCGAGATCCTGCCCGGCGGACAATTCCGCGTGCAGCTCGAAGGTCTCGAACCGGTCCTGGTCTACACCGCCGGCAAGATGCGTAAGAACCGCATCCGCACCATGGTCGGCGATCGCGTCACCATCGAGATGACCTCCTACGATCCCGGCCGGGGTCGGCTGGTCTATCGCCACAAATCCGAGGCGCCTCAGCCGGCGCAGAGCCGCCCGGTCTACCGGCCACGCCGATGAGCGAAGCCATCGGCCGCGTGCTGATCCGCTGTCCCCAAACCGGCGCGCCGGTGGAGACCGTGTTCCGCCTGCGCCCCTCCGCCTTCGAAGCCCTGCAGGGTGAGCATCGCTTCCGCTGCACCCGCTGCGGCC
>DASXMK010000093.1:0-4319 GCA_036495705.1 Caulobacteraceae bacterium
CAGGAGCAGGCCTCCTTGAGCGTGGACGAGGAACAGGCGCCGTCGCGCACGTCGGCCACGGTGATCTGGACGGCGTATTTGTGCATCTCCGCCTCCAGTCCCAGGATCTCCGCGCAGACCACCGTATCCTGGGCGAAATTCTTGGGCACGCCGCCGCCGACCATGAACAGCCCGGTTGTTCCGGCCGCGATCTTCACGTCCGTCAGCTCGCGGAAGTCGGCCACCGAATCGATGGTCAGATACGGCCGGCCGGCCTTGATGCGCTCGGCCTGGTGCTTGACCAGACCGAAACCGGCTGAGCTGTCGGTGAACGCCGGGCAGAAGATCGGGCAGTCTTCTTCGAACGCGGTCTGGATCAGGCTGCCCGGCTTTCGGGCCTTGCCGGCGGCCAGCCAGCGGCCGATTTCATGGATGAACTCGCGTGACGAATAGGGGCGCGGCTCCAGGCCATCGGCGATGTCCTTGATGGCGTGATCGCAGGCCTGCAGCTCCTCCTCGTCGATATAGGTGTCATAGATGCGGTCGATGTAGAGGGCGCGCAAGTCGCGGTCGTCGACCCCGCCGTCGGCCTGATAGTGGCGAAAGCCGAGGGCTTCGAAGAAGTCCATGTCGATGATCGCGGCCCCGGTGGCGACTACCACGTCGGCCATGCCGAACTTCAGCATGTCGCGCCACACGTGCATGCAACCGCCGGCGCTGGTCGAACCGGCCAGGGTGATCCACACCGAGCAGGCCTTGTCCTCCAACGCCATGGTCAGGATGTCGGCGGCGCGGGCCGTGTCGCGCGAGGTGAAGCTCATCCGGCGCATGGCGTCGATTACCGGCCGGGCGTCGTAGGCGGCGATGTCCACGTGCTGGACCGGCTTGGACAGTAGCTCGGCCTTGGTGTTGGGGGTGGTCACTGCGGAGCTCCTGGCGAGATGGTGACATTCCTCCCTCCCCTTCATGAGGAGGGTGGACCGCGCAACGCGCGGGACGGGTGGGGCGCGACCCATCACCCCTTCCGGCCCTTCGGGCCACCTCCCCCATCAACGGGGAGGAGTGCGAAGGAGCCTTCTATCGCCGGCGGCGCTTTCTGCCACGGGCGCGCGACAGGCGCACGACGGTCGCGGCCTCGCCGCCGGGCACACGGATCGAACGCGGCGCCAAGCCGAACATCGAGGCCATCGGCGCGTCCTTCACTTCCACGGTCTCCAGTTCGCCGAAGCCGTTGAAGCGGGTGGCCATGGCCACGCCATAGGCGCCCAGCATACCGATCTCCACATGGTCGCCTTCGCCCACATCGTCCGGCAGCCAGAACGGCCCCGGCATCTGGTCGAGCGAATCGCAAGTCGGTCCGTAGAGCTGGAATGGCCGCAACGGCGCAACGCTATCGCCCTCGGGCCGCGCCAGCTTGACCGGGAACGGCCACTTGGCGTGGGCGGCGTCGAACAGCGAACCGTAGGCGCCGTCGTTGAGATAGAGGGCGTCCCCCTTGCGCAGCTCCACGCGCGTCAGCAACGAGGAGCTTTCCGCGACCACGGCGCGGCCAGGCTCGCACCACAGTTCGGTGGTCTCATGGACCATCATCTCGGCGAAGCCACGGTCGATGGCGGCGACATATTCAGAAAGGTCCGGCGGGACCATCCCGGGGTAAACGGACGGGAAGCCGCCGCCGACATCGACAATGTCGGCGAACACGCCGGCCCTAACCAAGGCGCGCGAGGTCTGGGCCATGGCCGCTTGATAGGCCGAGGGCCGCATGCATTGGCTGCCGACATGGAAACACACGCCCATGAGATCGCCTGTGGCCCGCCGGGCGGCCAGCAGCAGGGCGGGGGCGGCCTCGGCGTCGACGCCGAACTTGCCGCTCAGGGAGTAGGCCGCGCCAGGCGCCTGCACCGCCAGCCGGACCATGAGCGTAAGGTCGGTTGCGCGCCCGGTGGCGACGAGGATCTTGTCCAACTCCTCGTGGCTGTCGAGGGCGAAGATCCGCACGCCGTGATCGAAATAGGCCGAGGCGATGGCGCGCCGGCTTTTGACCGGATGCATGAACGCCAGCCGCGCCTGCGGCGCATGTTCGCGCGCCAGTTCGATCTCGGCGAGCGAGGCGACGTCGAAGCCGGCGACGCCGCATTCCGCGAGCGTCCTGATGACCCAGGGCGAGGGGTTGGCCTTCAGCGCGTACAGCGCCTCACCCTTGAACGTGTGCCTGAACCAATGCGCCGCGGCTCGCACGGCGTCCGGTCGCACCAAGGCTACGGGGCGTTCCGGCGGCCGCTCACGGACCAGGTCCAGGGGCGAATGGTACGTGTGCAACTCACGTAACCCCCTGCAAATTGTTAAACCCAGGCCGGCGTTAGCAGCGTAGAAGGACTTTGGGTCCGCCGGAGCGGGTGCACATAGGGACCTTGGCTCGCGATGTAAAGCGATAATGGACCCGGTCTCGACCGCCGCGCTCTTGTGGATATCTATGGGCCCTGCGCCCAGGGAGGCTTAGCCAGGATGATCGGCCGTCGACTGCTCGCTGCGCTCAGCGTCTGCGCCCTGGCTGCCGCTTGCGGACGGGATCTGGGCCAGGATGGCGCTGGCGACAGCGGGGCCATCCGCTTCGCTGTTCTTTCGACCCAGTCGACGCAGTCGATGTCGCATCGCTGGACGCCGGTCATCAACGACATGCAGGTGTCGACGGGTCTCAAGGTGAAGCCGTTCTTCGCCGCCAATTCCGCCAGCCTCGTCGAGGCCATGCGCAACAAGAAGACCGACGTTGGCTGGTTCTCCAACCGCTCCGGCCTGGAAGCGGTTCGCCGCGCCGGCGGCGAGGTGTTCGCGCGCACCACCGAGCCCACAGGGGTCGAAGGCGACCATGTCGATCTGATCGTCAACGCCAAGAGCAAGCTGACCCTCGACCGGGTGCTCAAATGCGACAAGACCCTGACCTTCGGCATGGGCGAGGCTCAGTCCGCCTCGGGCGCCCTGGCCCCGGAAACCTATCTGTTCGCCCCGCGTGGCGTCAGGCCGTCGCAATGCTTCAAACAGGTGCGCCGCGCCAGCCATCAGACCAATCTGTTCGCCGTCGCCGCCGGAGAGTTGGACGTGGCCACGGTCCCCACCACGGCGCTGCGGCTCAATCGTCAGGGCGGGCGCCGCGAGGCCGACGAGGTGCGCGAGATCTGGCGCTCGCCGGTTCTGCCCGAGGACCCGATTATCTGGCGCAAGGACCTCGACCCGGCGGTCAAGGAGAAACTGCGGCAGTTCTTCCTGACCTACGGCCAGGGTGATGCGCCGTTGGCGGCGGCGCAGCGCGCCAAGCTGGCGGCGATCAACATCGGCGGATTCAAAGCGGCCGACGATACCCACCTGCTGCCGGTTCGCGAAATGGAGGCCACCCGGGCGTGGCTCGACGCCCAGGCTGGCGGCGATAAGGCCAGGATAGAAGCGGCCAAGCGCGCCCTCGATCAGATCACCGCCCAGCGGCAGGACCTGGAGGCGCGGACTCGGACCCCGGCGGCGGCGCAGTGAGCGGTCCCGATCGCCGTTGATCCGTATTCTCCGGGGTCCTCACCCCCCTCTCGGGCTCCACGCCGCCATCAGCGTATTGCTGGGCAGGGCCTTGTCCAGGACCTTGGCGGCAGTTTCCCGCCCGGCGACCGGGAGGCCGGCCGGGTCGAGCGCACCGATTTGCACCAGCACTGAAGCCTGGTCCCAATAGATGTGCTCATGGGCCAGCTTGTCGCCTTCGAACCTGACGATGGCCACCAGCGGGATTTCCACCCGCCGGCCCGTGGGGGCGACGCCGGGCAGCATCCAGTCGACTTCGCAGGTGTGGGTGAAGCTGAACAGCATCTCATCGACCAGACCGCCGGTCCCGACCGTGCGGCTGACCAGGGTCAGGGCCGTGTCGGGCGGGTTACGGCCGATGAAATGCCGGTGGTAGAATTGTTTCAGTTGAGCCTGGCCGACCCCGCCGGTCATGGTCGGCACGTGGTTGACGTACGGTTCGGCGACCATGGTGGCCATGGTGGCGTCGAGGTCGCGGGTCTCGAATTCGTAGCGGCAATGGGCCTCCCACAGAGCCGCGATGTCGAAGTCGGCCACAATCGCCTCCTTATTCCACGCCCTGGCGCGGGCGCAGCCGGTCCATGGCCTCGCCACGCGCCTTCATCGCAAGGCCGACGTCGGCGCACATGACCCCATCGACGCCGTCCGCGAACAGGGCCACCAGCCGCTGGCGCGCCCCTCGGTCGCTCGGTCCGTTCGGAACCGCGCGGGCGTAAACGGCGAGGCCGGCGGCGTGGGCCGCCTGGACGAGGCCCGTGTCTATCACGGTATCCTTCGGA
>DASXMK010000094.1:0-2996 GCA_036495705.1 Caulobacteraceae bacterium
CCCCTACGACGTCGACCGCGACGGCTTCGTCATCGCCGGCGGGGCCGGGATGGTGGTGCTCGAAGACCTCGAGCGCGCCCGCGCGCGCGGGGCCAAAGTCTATGGCGAGATCGTCGGCTACGCCGCCAATTCCGACGGCCACGACATGGTCGCGCCCTCCGGCGAAGGGGCGGCGCGGTGCATGCGCCTGGCCCTGGCCGGGGCCGGGAACCGCAAGATCGATTATCTCAATCCCCACGGCACCGGCACGCCGATCGGCGATATCAAGGAGATGGCCGCTGTGCGCGAGGTGTTTGGCGACGCCCCGCCGCTGATCTCCTCGACCAAGGCTCTGACCGGCCACAGCCTGGGCGCCGCCGGGGCCCAGGAGGCTATCTACAGCCTGTTGATGATGCAGGCCGGCTTCGCCGCCGAGAGCGCCAACATCGAAACCCTGGACCCGGCCTTCGACGACCTGCCGATCCTGCGCCAGCGGGCCGACCGCCCCCTCGAGACGGTGATGTCCAACAGCTTCGGCTTCGGCGGCACCAATGGCTGCCTGGTCCTCAGCCGCGCTGATCTCTAGCCCCCAGTTGCCGCTGGCGTCACGACCGTTCAAATAGCGGCGCTCGCAGGAGGAGACCCGCCGCATGGCCGACGACTTGCAGTTGCCCAAGGGCGATCTGATGCGCGGCAAGCGTGGCATCGTCACCGGCGTCGCCAATCACAACTCCATCGCCTGGGGCATCGCCTCGCAGCTCGCCGCCCAAGGGGCCGAGATCGCCCTGGCCTATATGGAGATGAACGAAAAGCGCGTGCGCCCGCTGGGCGAGGGCATCGGCGTGAAGGTCTGGGCGACCCTCGATGTCAGCGACGACGCGTCCATGGACGCCGCTTTCAGGACCGTCGAGGATGCCTGGGGCTCGATAGACTTCCTGGTCCACGCCATCGCCTACGCCGACCGCGACCAGATCAAGGGCTCGTTCGTCGAAAACGCCACCCGCGAGGCTTTCGCCCGGGCCCTGGACATCTCGGTCTTCAGCTTCGTCGACATGGCCCGCCGCGCCTCCCGACTGATGCCGGGCGGCGGCTCGATCCTCACCCTGACCTACCTGGGATCGGAACGCGCCATACCTAACTACAACACCATGGGCGTGGCCAAGGCGGCGCTGGAGGCGTCCGTGCGCTACGCCGCCCGCGACCTTGGGCCCAAGGGCATCCGCGTCAACGCGCTGTCGGCCGGGGCCATGCGCACCCTGTCCCTGGCCGGCATCGCCGGCGGCCGCAGCATGCTGGCCCAGGGCCGAGCGCTCAGCGCCTTGAAGGAGGACACCTCCATGGAGGGCGTCGCCGGCTGCGCCCTGTGGCTGCTGTCCGATCTCGGCCGCTCGACTACCGGCGAGGTGGTGCACGTCGACGCCGGCTTCCACATGATGGGCCTGCCGTCCGAGGACGAAGGATGAACTCTCTCCCCCCTCCGGGGGGAGTACGCCCGAAGGGCGGGAGGGGGGCTGACACCCACAGGGAGGCGGGTCCGTCGGGCCCCATCCACCGCGGAGCCTGTCCTCGGGCCGGCCATCGGCCGGACCCGGGGGCGGTCCCCCTCCCCCAAGGGGGGAGGAGAACATGACTCCCGACGCGGACGTCATCATCGTCGGCGCGGGCATGCCGGGGGCGACCCTGGCCCTGGCTTTGGCCGCCGGCGGCCTGACCCCGGTGCTGATCGATCCGCTGCCGTTCCAGACCCAGTGCGCGCCGACTTTCGATGGCCGGGCCAGCGCCATCTCCTTCGCCGCCTTCCGCCAATGGCGGGCGATCGGCGCGGCCCCTTTCCTGGAGCCCCACGCCCAGCGCATCGAGCAGATCGTGGTCACCGACGGCCGCGCTCCGGGGGCGGCTTCGCGCGGACCGTCGGGGGCTTTCCTGCGCTTCGATTCGGCCGAGATCGCCGAGCGCTTCGAAGGCGAGCCCCTGGGCTACATGCTCGATAACCGGCACATTCGCGCCGGCCTCGCCCAGGCGGTGGCGGAGGCGCGTATCCAGGTCTTGGCCCCGGCCAAGGTCGAGGCCGTCGAGCTCGCCCCGGCGCTGGCCCAGGTCCGGCTGGACGATGGGAGCGCTCTCGCCGCGCCGCTGGTCGTCGGGGCCGACGGCCGCGGCTCCCTGGTCCGGCGGGCGGCCGGCATCGATACTTTCGGCTGGAGCTATCCGCACACCGCCGTGGTGGCCACGGTCGGGCTCGAGCGCGATCACGCTGGCGTCGCCTATGAGCATTTCCTGCCCGGCGGGCCGTTCGCCATCCTGCCCCTGCCCGGAAAACGCGTGAGCCTGGTGTGGACCGAGACCCCGGCCCGGGCGGCCGCCCTCAAGGCCTGCGGCGAGGCCGCGTTCGAGGCTCATCTCGCCCGCCGCTTCGGCCCGTTCCTGGGAGCCGCGCGCCTGGAAGGTCCGCGCTTCACCTACCCGCTGTCGCTACAGATGGCCGAGCGCCTGACCGCCCCGCGCCTGGCGCTCGCCGGGGATTCCGGCCACGCCATCCATCCCATCGCCGGCCAGGGACTGAACATGGGCCTCAAGGACTGCGCCGCCCTGGCCGAAGTTCTGGTCGCCGCCGCCCGCCTGGGCGAGGACATCGGCGCGCAGACCGTCCTCGCCCGCTACGACCGCTGGCGGCGCTTCGACAATATCGCCGTGGCGGCGGCCACCGACGCCTTCAACCGCCTGTTCACCAACGACAACGCCTTGGTCCGCGCCGCCCGCGACGCCGGCATGGCGGTGGTCAACCGCATCGGCCCGGCCCGGCGGCTGTTCATGACCGAGGCCGGCGGGGCCCTGGGCGAGCTGCCGCGCCTGCTGCGCGGCGAAGCGCTGTAGGGCTTCTCTTCCCCCCGCACCGGGGGGCAGTACCGGCGAAGCCGGGGATGGGGGGCTTTTGCATTGCATGCCCCCCTTCGTCCCTTCGGGACACTTACCCCCGGTGCGGGGGGAAGAGAGGGATCAGGCCTTCGGCGGCGCCG
>DASXMK010000095.1:0-5913 GCA_036495705.1 Caulobacteraceae bacterium
CCCAGATCGAACAACTCCTTGCGGCGTCGACAGCGACCCAGGCCGAGGCGCGGCGGCTGTCGACAGCTCTGAGGAGCGGGGCCGGCGTCCAGGGCCGCTGGGGCGAGCAGATGCTGCGCAATGTGCTGGAGCTGGCCGGCATGCGGGCCGGGACCGACTTCACCGAGCAGGTGTATGTCGATGCCGGCGGCGGCGCCCAGCGCCCGGACGTCACCGTCAGACTGCCCGGCAGCGGGCTGTTCGTGATCGACTCCAAATGCTCGACCACCGCCTATCTCGAAGCCCAGGACGCCCCGGACGGGCCCGCCAGCGAGGCCGCCTATGCGCGCCATGCCGCCAGCGTGAGGATGCATATGCTGGCCCTGGCGAACAAAGCCTACTGGAGCCAGTTCGAGACCTCGCCCGACTTCGTGGTTATGTTCATTCCCGGCGACGCCTTCCTGTCGGCCGCCCAGGAGCGCCTGCCCGACCTGCACACCCAGGCCATGGAGCGGCGGGTGATCCTGGCCACGCCCTCGAGCCTGTTCGCCCTGTGCAAGGCGGTGTCCTACGGCTGGCGGGTAGAGGCGCAGGCGCGCAACGCCAAGGAGATCGCCACTCTCGGACGCGAGCTCTACAAGCGCCTGTCGGTAATGGGCGAGCACGTGTCGGGGCTCGGCAAGGCGCTGGGGGCGGCGGTCGGCAAATACAACGCCTTCGTCGGCTCGCTGGAAACCCGGGTCCTGGTCCAGGCGCGGCGGTTCGAGGAGCTGCACGCCGACAATCCGGCCAGCCCGATTGCCGAGCTGACGCGCATCGACGCCCCGGTTGGGCCGGTCGCCGAGGCCGACATCTTGACGCTACCGGAGGCGACGCATACCTCGGCCGCATGACCATCCGCCCCATCCTCACGGTCGATAAGGACCTGGCGACGCTCAAGCTGGTGTCCAAGCCGGTGGAGGCCGTCGACGACAGTCTGCGCGCCCTGATGGACGACATGCTGGAGACCATGTACGCCGCGCCCGGCATCGGCCTGGCCGCCATTCAGGTAGGCGTCCCCAAGCGGGTGCTGGTCATGGATCTTTCCCGCGACGAAGCGCCCAAGGCGCCGCGCTATTTCGTCAATCCGGAGATCGTCTGGGCCTCGCAAGAGACCGTGCCTTACGAGGAGGGCTGCCTCTCGGTGCCGGAGGTCTACGATGAGGTCGAGCGCGCCGCCAAGGTGCGCCTGACCTATCTGGACTACGGCGGCCAAGCCGTTGAAGAAGAGGCCGAAGGGTTATTCGCGGTCTGCATCCAGCATGAGATCGACCATCTCAACGGCGTGTTGTTCATCGACCATCTCTCGCGCCTGAAGCGTCAACGCGCCGTGGCCCGGGTGCGCAAGGCCGCCAAGGGCGAGGAGCTGGAGCCGTCGCGGATCTAAAAAACATCTCCCATAGGGAGAGGTAGTTTTGCGCCTGGCCTTTCTCGGCACGCCGGAGTTCGCCATTCCGACCCTCGCCGGCCTCATCGAGGCCGGACACGGCCTCGTGCGCGTCTATTCCCAGCCGCCGGCGCCGCGCGGCCGCGGCCAGACCCTGACCGCCTCGCCGGTCCAAACCTTTGCTGAGGCCAACGGGCTCGAAACCCGCACCCCGGCCTCCATGCGCGCGCCCGAGGCGATCGCCGACTTCGCGGCCCTGGGATTGGACGCCGCGGTGGTGGTGGCCTTCGGCCAGATCCTCTCCCCTGAGATCCTGAACGCGCCGCGCCTCGGCTGCTACAATCTGCACGCTTCGCTGCTGCCGCGTTGGCGGGGGGCGGCGCCGATCCAGCGGGCGCTGATGGCCGGGGACGCCATGACCGGGGTTGCGGTGATGAAGATGACGGCCGGGCTCGACGAAGGCCCGGTTCTGGCCAGCGCCACGACCCGCATAGACGCCCTCGACACCGCCGGAACCCTGCATGACCGCC
This sequence comes from Caulobacteraceae bacterium, assembly GCA_036495705.1. GTDB lineage: Bacteria > Pseudomonadota > Alphaproteobacteria > Caulobacterales > Caulobacteraceae > Acaudatibacter. The sequence goes on from DASXMK010000095.1 coordinate 1,936, forward strand.
TGGCGCCGCTCGGGGCCGAGCTGATGGTCCAGACCTTGGACCGGCTGGGTCGCGGCGTGGCGGCGGCCCAGCCTCAGCCGGACGAAGGCGCGACCTATGCCCGCAAGATCCGCGCCACCGAAACCGCCATCCGCTGGGACCGCGAGGCCGAGCGCGTCGATCGCCAGATCCGCGGGCTCTCGCCCGCCCCAGGGGCCTGGCTGGTCGCGCCGGGCGCGCGCGGGCCGGTGCGCGTCAAGGCGCTGTTGTCGCGCGTCGAGGACGGGGAGGGCCCAGCGGGCGAGGCGCTGGACGATGATCTGCTGATCGCCTGCGGCCGCGGGGCCGTGCGCATCCTCACCGCCCAGCGTGAAGGCCGGGCCCCGGCCCTGGCGGCCGAGTTCGTGCGTGGCTTTTCGGTGCGGCGCGGAACCCGCCTTTCCTGATGCCGCGCTATCGCCTGATCGTGGAGTACGACGGCGGGCCGTATAGCGGCTTCCAGGCCCAGGCCGGCCAGCCGACCATCCAGGCCGAGATCGAGCGCGCCATCACCGCCTTCTGTGGCGAAACGGTGCGCGTCCACGCGGCCGGCCGTACCGACGCCGGCGTGCATGCGGGCGGCCAGAGCCTGCACCTTGACCTCACCCGAGCCTGGCCGGCGGCGACGGTGATGAATGCCCTCAACGCCCATCTGGCCGGGGCTCCGATCGCGGTTCTGAGCGCCCAGACGGCCGAACCCAACTTCGACGCCCGGTTCTCGGCCGTGGCCAGGCATTATCTCTATCGGGTGCTCAACCGCGGCGCCCCGCCGGCCCTCGAGACCGGCCGGGTGTGGCATGTGCGCGCTCCGCTTGACGCGGCGGCCATGGACGTCGCCGCCCAGTCCCTGGTCGGGCGGCACGATTTCACCACCTTCCGCGACGCCGCCTGCCAGGCCGCCTCGCCGGTCAAGACCCTGGACGCGACCCGGGTGTGGCGCGAGGGCGAAGAAGTGCGCCTGGCCTTTTCGGCGCGCTCGTTCCTGCACCGCCAAGTGCGGTCGATGACCGGCAGCCTGGTCCAGGTCGGCCTTGGCCGCTGGACGAAGGACGATCTCATCCAGGCGCTGCAGGCCCGCGATCGCGCCGCCTGCGCCCCGGTGGCCCCCGCCGCGGGCTTGGCCTTGATGAAGGTCGACTACCCAGAGAATTCAGAGAAATAGTCGCCAATCAGGCGTTCATAGACATCCGTCAGGGTACGGACGTCGGCGACGGGCACCTGTTCGTCGACCTTGTGCATGCTCGCCCCGACCAGGCCGAACTCGACCACAGGGCACAACGCGCGGATGAAACGGGCGTCGGAGGTGCCGCCCGTGGTCGAAAGCTCGGGCTTGACGCCGGTGACCGCCTCCACCGCCGCGGCGACCACATGGGTGAAGGCGCCGGGTTCGGTCAGGAACGCTTCGCCGCTGACCCGGGGCGTGACCGTCACCTTGCCCCGGAAGCCCTGGCCGGCGGCTTCTCCGGCCTCGCACAGCCACGCCGAGAGCGCAGCGCCGGTATGGGCCGGGTTGAAGCGGATGTTGAGCCGCGCGCTCGCCCGCGCCGGGATGACGTTTCCGGCCGGATTGCCGATGTCGATGCTGGTGATCTCAAGGTTCGAGGGCTGGAAGCCCGGGTGGCCGGCGTCCAGCGCCCGTTCCTGCACGGCCGCCAGATAGCGGACCAGCACCGGAGCCGGATTGGCCGCCCGATCGGGATAAGCGACGTGCCCCTGCACCCCCTCGACCATGATCTGGGCGCTGACGCTTCCGCGGCGGCCGATCTTGATCATATCGCCCAGGCGGGCGCTGGAGGTCGGCTCGCCCACCAGGCAATGGTCGATCCGCTCGCCCTCCGCCCGCAGGGCCGCGACCACCGCCTTGGTGCCATGCTCGGCCTCGCCCTCTTCGTCGCCGGTGATCAGCAGCGACAGCGAGCCCTGGACCTGGCGGCGGCTGGAGGCGGCGATGAAACAGGCGATGGCGCTTTTCATGTCGGCCGCGCCGCGCCCATGCAGGGTCCCGGCCTCCACCGCGCCGGCGAACGGCGGATGGCGCCACGCGGCCTCATCGCCCGGTGGCACCACGTCGGTGTGGCCGGCGAAGCACAGATTGGCCCCGCCGGCTCCGCGCCGGGCGTAGAGATTTTCGATCCCCCCGAAGGTCATCCGCCGGCAGGAAAAGCAGCTGTCGCCAAGCGCGCGTTCGACGATGGCCATGGCCCCGGCGTCGGCCGGGGTCACCGACGGCCGGCGGATGAGTTCGCGGGCAAGTTCGACGGGATCGATGTCGGCCATGCTCTCCCATAACCGGCCTTGGCCAGCTATAGAAAGCCCATGAAGAAGATCGACATTTCCGCCGCTCCGGTCCGCCGCGGCACAGGCTATCCGCCGCCCTACGACGCTCCGTGCCAGGCCCGGGAGCGCGCACAGCTGGGCGAGGCCGGCGGCCTGACGGCGTTCGGGGTCAATCTGCTGACCCTGGCCCCCGGCGTATGGTCGAGCCAGAGGCATTGGCACAGCGCCGAGGACGAGTTCGTGTGGGTGCTCGAAGGCGAAGTGGTGCTGATCACCGACGATGGCAAGGAGCTGCTGCGGCCCGGCGACTGCGCCGGCTTCAAGGCCGGCGAAGCCAACGGCCACCATCTGGTCAACCGCTCCGACCGTCCGGCCAAGGTGCTGGAGATCGGCAACCGCTCCGAGAGCGACGGCTGCGTCTATCCCGACGCCGACATGATCTCCAAGCCGGGCGACGACTTCTATCGTCACCGCGATGGGAAGCCGTATCCTCCGTCCTAGGCGCCTGAAGCCGCAGCCGAACGGCTCGGCGACACCGCCAGTGTGACCGTTTCGCCTTTGAAATGTCGCTTTCGGGGCGCGAGCTGGCGTTGCCGGCAGAGACCCCGCGCCGACAGGCCCTTGTTCCATATCCGGGGCTGGCAAGGCGGCCCGATCACAGGCGCATGTGATCGGGCCGTTTCCATTTGGAGCTGGCTGCCATGCCAAAGCTGACAACCCCGCGATGGATCATCGACGGCCTAGACGTCATGCCCAAGCTGACGGGGCCCCAGTGGATTATCGCCAGCTTGGGCACGATGGCCTTGTTTATCTTGGTGGCCTTGGCCACGGCGCCACACTGACCCGGGGAGCCCCCTCCCCCATCCGAGGGAAAAGGGAGAGGCTAGTCGGCCGCGCCGGGGAATTTGGGGTAGGTGGCCACGCCTTCCGGCACCAGATGGTAGGGCGGCTTGTCGTCCAGCCAGACGGCCATCTGCGGCCCGCCATAGACCGAGGTGTCGTCGAGGGTTCCGATCTTGAGCACCAGCATGTCGTTGTTGCCGTGCAGGCGCGTCGCAATATGGGTGCCGCATACGCCGCAGAACTCGCGGGTATTGGCGTCTTCCAGATCGGGACGGGTGAACTGCGCCGGCGCGCCAGTCACATAGCGAAAGCCCGCCACCGGCAGGCCCATGACCATGTTCGGGCCGCCGCCAGAGATATATTGGCACTCACGACAATGGCACTGGGCCCGGAACATCACCGGCTCGTGCGCCTCGTAGCGCAAGGCGCGGCAATAGCATCCGCCTGTCATCGCCATCGTTTTTCCTCCACCTTCAGTCGGCGCCCCAACTCGCAGCTTCCCGCGCCACCACCTCGCGAACCCGGGCGCCGGTGTCAATGACCGCTTCCGGGCTCTTGGCCGCCCGGGCGAGCACGATCGCCCCCTCGATGGCCGCCAGCACGAATCGAGCCAGGCCATCGGCGCGCCCAGCCGGGGCGCCGGCGGCCTCGAACCCCTGTCGCATCGCCCCCAGCCACTGGCGGAAAGCGGCGTCGCAGGCGCGTCGCAGATCCTCATCGAGACTGGCCATATCCAGGGTCATGGAGGCGATGGGACAGCCGTTGCGATAGTCGCTGCCCTCCAGGACCCGGGCCTCGCCCTCGAAGATGCGCCACACCGCCTCGGCCGGATCCTCGCAG
>DASXMK010000096.1:0-3032 GCA_036495705.1 Caulobacteraceae bacterium
GGCCCGGCCACATGGCCTGCTCCTCGGCCAGGAAGTCGAAATAGGCGCTCACGGCGGCGCGCAGATAGCTCTCGAAATCCGTGGCCTTGGCCGCCTGGGCGTGCAGGATCGGCCGGAAACGCCTCGCCCCATCGTCGGCCAGGGCCGCGAACACCTCCTCCTTGGATCGGTAGTAGTTGTAGAACGCCCCTACCGAGAGGTTCGTGCGCCGGATGATGTCGCGCACCGTGGCGGCGTCGAAGCCGATCTCGCTGAACACTTCCCGCGCCGCCTGGAGGATCGTCTGGCGGTTGGCCGTCTTGGTCTGTTCGCGCTTGCCGGGGTGAAGATAGGCGATCTGGCTCATCGCCTTAAGCTGTAGAACATCGCGCGTCGCAGTTGAACAGGCAGTGCTCAGACGGTGCGCTTGGCCCGATCCTGCTCATTGGCCCCGCGGATCATCGCCCGGACCTCGGCCCAGCGGGCGTCGTCCCACTCGTAAAGGCGCGAAAAGCCGCCGCCGCCGGCGTTCCAGGCCCCGCCATCGATGGCGATGGTCTGGCCGTTCACATAGGTCGACAGTGGGTGCAGCAGATAGACGGCCAGATTGGCCAGTTCACGCATCTCGCCGACCCGGCCCATGGGGTTGCCGCGCTGCTCGCCGAAATTGCCCCCGGCGCCGGGATTGAGCCGGGCGCTGGCCCCCTCGGTCGGGAAAGGCCCCGGCGCTATGGCGTTGAAGCGGATGCCCTTGTGCCCCCATTCCACGGCCAGCGACTGGGTCATCACGTGGAGGCCGGCCTTGGACATGGCCGAGGGCACGGTGAACGGCCCGCCGCTCCACACCCAGGTGGTCAGGATCGACACCACCGAGGCCTTGGCGCCCTCGGCGATCCAGCGCTTGCCGCAATCCAGGGTCACGAAGAACGAGCCGCGGAAGACGATGTTGGCGATGGCGTCGAAAGCGCGTGGCGACAAGTCCTCGGTGCGGCTGATGAAGTTGCCGGCGGCGTTGTTGACGAGGCCGGTGAGCGCCCCGCCGTCGGACCATACCTCGTCGAGCATTTCGTGGATGGCTTCAGGCACGCGGATATCGCAAGCGATGGGCGTGACCTTGCCGCCGTGGAAGCCGGTCAGCTGCTTGGCGGTTTCCTCCAGGACGCCGCCGCGCCGGCCGCAGATATAGATCTCCGCCCCCAGCATCAGGCAGGCTTCGGCCATCACTTTGCCAAGGCCAGTGCCGCCGCCGGTGATCAGGATCCGCTGGCCCCGCATCAGGCCATCTTTGAACATCAAGTCGTCGGGGGTCATGGGCCGTCTCCTCACATCATCTTGTTATAGCCGTTCGATCAGGGCCATGGCCCCGATCGGGGCGCGGACCTTGCCGCCGCTGATCAGGAACGCGAACACGTCGCGCCCGGGCGCCGCCGGGGCCAGTTGCGGCGAAACCGGGGCCAGGTCCGCCGGGGCCCCGCCGCCGCTCCAGTCGCGCAGGCGCCCGGCCCAGGTGTCGAGGCCGGAGGCCGGATAGCAGGTGTCAATCTCGTCCTGGCCGCGCATCAGGCGCGCATAGATGAAATCCGCCGTGACATCGGCGATCAGCGGATAGGTCGCATGGTCGGCCGCGCAGATGGCGACGCCGCGCTGGCGGCACAGATCGACGAAGCGCGAGTTGGCGAAGCTGTCGTGGCGCACTTCGAGCACATGCCGCAGGGGTCGGCCGGCCAGGTCGGCGGGCAGCAGGTCCAAAAAGGCGGCGAAGTCGTCGGCGTCGAATTTTTTGGTGGCCATGAATTGCCAGAGGATCGGGCCCAGCCGCTCGCCGAGCTCGCCCAGCCCCTGGGCGAAGAACCGCCGGATCGACTCGCCGCCCTCGGCCAGCACCCGGCGATTGGTGCAGAAGCGCGAGGCCTTGAGCGAGAACACGAACCCATCGGGCGTCTCTTTGGCCCATTTGGCGAAAGTCGCAGCCGAGAACCCGGAATAATAGGTGCCGTTGATCTCGATCGCCGTCAGGCGGCGGCTGGCGAAGGCCAGTTCGTCCTTTTGTTTGCAATCGGTGGGATAGAATACGCCGCGCCACGGCGCGAACGTCCAGCCGCCGACGCCGACGCGGATAGAACCGGACATGACCGCTCCATCTTACCGAGGCTTAATTTGACACTGTTAACACGGCCGCCCAAATCCTCGCCAAGCGGGCTATATCTCAGGCCCGGCCCGCGAAGTGCGAGAGCGATCGCGGGGTAGGGGCCAGGGACTTAAAGTTCGAGACAGTTCAAATGAAGCGCGCCGCGATCCTCATCGCCCTCACGGCCAGCCTCGGCGCGTGCCAGACCACCCGGGCCCCGCCGCACGTGGTCTTGCCGGCCGCCTACGAAGCCCCCGGCGGCGCCGCCGCCCTGGCGCCGCAGGAACTGGACCGCTGGTGGCTGCTGTTCAACGATCCGCAGCTCAACACGCTGGAGGACGAGGCCTTCCGACTCAGTCCCGACGCGCGCACCGCCGCGGCGCGCATCCTTGAGGCGCGCGCGACGCGGGGCAGCCAGGTCGCTCAGACCCTGCCGACGGGCAATCTGGCCGGCAATCTCACCCGCCAAAGCGCCTCGAACGTCGGGGCGAGCGTTTCAAACGACCTGTTCCCGATCGGTGGGGTCACCACCACCAGGACCCTTAACTTCAACGTCTCGTGGGAGCTGGACCTGTTCGGGCGCCTGGCCGAGGCGCGCAAGATCGCCAAGGCCAGTTTCGCCGCCGCCCGGTTCGACGTCGAGGGCACGCGCGCCAGCCTGGCCGCCAGCGTCGCCGACAACTATTTCCAGGCCCGGGGCCTGGCCATCCAGCTGGCCGACGCTCGCGAGACCGCCCGCATCCAGGCCGAGCTGGAAAAGGTCGCCACCGAAAAGGCCCAGTATGGCCTGGGCGCCGCTTCCGACGCTGACCGCGTGGCCGGCGATCTGGCCCAGGCCAACGCCCAGGTCGAGACCTTGGAGGCGCAGCTGCATGCGGCCCAAAGACAGCTCTTGATCCTGGTCGGCCGGCCGTTCGAGCCGACC
>DASXMK010000097.1:0-12417 GCA_036495705.1 Caulobacteraceae bacterium
CTCTTCCCCGCGAAAGTGATGCACACTGCGTCATCCCGGCCGGAGCGCGAAGCGTGGAGAGCCGAGACCCAGGCGATCAGGAACCGACCCCTGGGTCCCGGATCTGCGGCCCGCGGCCTTGTCCGGGATGACGAAAATTGAGAGGGCTTTAGGCGGCTGCATGGCTTCCAGGATCGCGCTTCTGCGGGGCGTCAACCTCGGCAAGGCCCGGCGCGTGCTCATGGCCGACGTGCGAGCGGTCTTCGAATCTCTCGGCTGGCGCGAGGTGCGCTCGCTGGGCCAGAGCGGCAATCTGGTGTTCGCGGCCGACGGCGCGGACGACGGCGAGCTCGAGGCGGCCGCCGAGCAGGCCCTGCTGGCGTCCCTGACCCTGACCACCGAAGTGGTAGTGCGACGCGCGGAAGCGTGGCGGGCGATGATCGCCGCCAACCCGTTCCCAAACGAGGCTGTGGCCGACCCCAGTCACCTGGTGGCGATGGTCCTGAAGTCCGAACCGCGCCCCGACGCCGAGGCGGCGATGGCCGCCGTCCCGGGCCGCGAGCGGGCCAGGGTGGTCGGGCGGGCGGCCTACATCGTTTATCCGGACGGCATCGCCGGCGTCCGGCTCATCGGGGCGACGCTCGACAAGGCGCTGGGCGCGCGCGGCACGGGGCGCAACTGGAACACCGTCGTCAAGCTGGCGGCGCTGGCGGCGGCCCCGCCATGAGCGCGCCCCTGCCGGGCGAGAGCCTGGAGCCACGGCTCAAGGGCGACTGGCGCCATACCCAGGCGGGCCGGATCCGGATCGGTCTCGCCGCCCGCCTGCGCAGCCGGATCCGGGCCAGCGAACTGCTGCTGGTGGCCGTGGCCGCGGTGGTCGGCGGGGCCGCGGGCCTGTTCACCGCCGCGGTGAGCTTCCTCGCCCACGCGGCGCAAAATCTGCTTTACGCCCTGCCGAGCGACATGCGCCTGTCGGCGCTCGAGACCGTCGATCCGTGGCGCACCCTGGCCTTGCCCGCCGGCGGGCTGGTCCTTGGCCTCGCCACCTGGGCCTGGACCCGCCGACGGCCGGGGACGGTGGTCGACCCGGTGGAGGCCAACGCCCTGCACGGCGGGCGCATGTCCATGCGCGACAGCCTGTTCGTCGGCCTGCAGAGCATCCTCTCCAACGGCTTTGGGGCCTCGGTCGGCCTGGAGGCGGCCTACGCCCAGCTCGGCGGCGGCTTCGCCTCGGTGGTCGGACGGGCGCTCAATCTGCGCCGCAGCGACATGCGCGCCTTCGTTGGCGCGGGGGCGGGTGCCGGCATCGCCGCCGCCTTCGGGGCCCCGCTCACCGGGGCCTTCTACGCCTTCGAGATCATCATCGGCTCCTACACTGTGGCCAATATCGCCCCGGTGGTGGCCGCGGCCATCGCCGGCACCCTGGTCAGCCGAGTGCTGCAGACCCAGCCGGTTGTGCTGCACTCGCAGGTCAGCGACGCCCTCGATCTCAGCCATTACCTGCTGTACGCGGCCCTCGGCCTGGTGTGCGCGGTGTTTGGCGTCGCCATCATGCGCGCGGTGGCTCTGCTCGAGGGCCAGGTCAGGCGTCTGCCGGGGCCGAGCTGGCTGAAGCCGGCGCTGGGCGGCGTGGCGCTGGCCGGACTGGCGATCGTCGACCCGCACACCTTGTCGGCCGGGCATGGGGCCATGGGCGCGGAAATCATCGCCACCCTGGCGGTGAGCACGATCGCTTGGCTGGTCCTGGCCAAGGCCGCCGCCTCGGTGGTCGCCCTGGGCTTCGGCTTTCGCGGCGGCCTGTTCTTCGCCTCGCTGTATCTGGGGGCCCTGGTCGGGCGCCTGTTCGTGGCCATCCTCGAAGCCACGGGCTTGAGCACCGGCATCGATCCCCTGGCCGCCGCCCTGGTCGGGATGGGGGCGCTGGCGGTGGCCATCATCGGCGGCCCATTCACCATGACCTTCCTGGTCCTGGAGACTACCGGCGACTTCGGCCTCACCGCCGCCACCCTGACCGCCTCGATCGTCGCCAGCCTGCTGGTGCGCGAGACCTTCGGCTATTCGTTCTCCACCTGGCGCTTGCACCTGCGCGGCGAGACCATCCGCAGCGCCCATGACGTCAGCTTCCTGCGCAACCTGACCGCGCCCAAGATCATGCGCGCCGACGCCCCGGTGGTCGCCGCCGACACCACCGCCGAGGCCTTCTGCAAGCGTTTCCCCCTGGGCTCGACCCGCCGGGTGGTGGGCCTCGACGCGCTCGGCCACTACGCCGGGGTGATCCCGGTCTCGGCCGTCCACGCCGCCGAGGACGCCAAGACTCCGGTCGCCGCGCTGATGATCAATCGCGACCAATGGCTGACCCCGGACATGGCCATCAAGGAGATCATGGGGGTGTTCGACCGCACAGAAAGCGACGAGCTGGCGGTGCTCAACGAGGACCGCGAGGTCCTGGGCGTGGTCTCCGAAGCCTACGCCACCCGGCGCTACGCCGAGGAGCTGGAGAAGGCCCGCCAGGAGCTGGTGGGGGGCGTTTAGGCGGGCGCAGCCCCCCTCCCGGCTATCGCCGGGCCTCCCCCCAAAGGGGGGAGAGAACGCCGGCGCTCTCCTCCCCCACTGGGGGAGGGGCTAGCGCTCTCTGGCGTTAAGCTTTTGTAAGAACGGCGGCGTGCGCTTGACTTGCGTCGCCGCGCAAAGGACTTGCTCATCCCCCGCGCCGCTGTGACGGCGCCGCCAGGACGGGGTGTACGTGAACTCAACACGGATACGGCTGGCGCTCAGCCTGGTGCTGCTGAGCCTTGGCGCCTGCGCCAAACACGGCGGCCAAGGCGGGCAAGGCGGCCCGGGCGGCTACGGCGACCAGGGGCCGGCCGAGGTCGGGGTGGTGACCCTGCGCGCCGCGCCGGTGACCCTGACCACCGAACTCGCCGGGCGCACCAGTCCGTACGAGTCTTCCGATGTCCGGCCCCAGGTCGGCGGCATCATCATCGCCCGCCCGTTCACCGAAGGGTCCAATGTCCGCCTGGGCCAGGTGCTCTACCGCATCGATCCGGCCCCGTACCGGGCCGCCTACGACCAAGCCGTGGCCCAGGTGGCCAGCGCCGAGGCCAACCTCACCACTGCCCAGCTCAAGGCCCAGCGCTACGGCGAGCTGGTCAAGATCAACGGCGTCTCGCGCCAGGACTATGACGACGCCGAGGCCGCCTTCAAACAGGGCCAGGCCCAGGTGCGGCAACTGCGCGCCGCCGCCCAGTCGGCCCGTATCAACCTCGGCTACGCCACCATCACCGCCCCGATTTCAGGCCGCGTCGGCCCCTCGACGGTGACCAAGGGGGCGCTGGTGGCCCCCAGCCAGACGGCGGCCCTGACCACCATCCAGCGGCTGGACCCGATCTATGTCGACGTGACCCAATCGGCAGCCGACGAGCTGCGCCTGCGCCGGGCCCTGGCTTCGGGTCAGCTGACCGGCGGGCCCAAAAGCGTGCCGGTGCGCCTCAAGCTCGACGACGGCAGCGACTATCCGGCTCCCGGCCGGCTGGAGTTCACCGACGTCACCGTCGACCAGACCACCGGGGCGGTGACCCTACGAGCGCTGTTCCCCAATCCCAACGGGGTGCTGCTGCCGGGCATGTTCGTGCGCGCCCAGGTGGCCGAAGGCGTCGATCCCAAGGCTCTTCTGGCCCCGCAGCAGGGGGTCACGCGCGACGAGCGCGGCCGGCCAACGGCCCTGGTGGTCGGCGCCGACGGCAAGGCCCAGCTGCGCGAGCTGCAGCTCGGACAGGCGGTGGGCGATCAGTGGCAAATCCTCTCCGGCCTCGCGCCGGGCGACCGGCTGATCGTCGAGGGCTTGCTGCGCGTTAGGCCCGGGCAGGCCGTGCACGCCGTGGCCGCCGGGACCACCGCCGCCAAAGGGGCCTGAGCCGTGTCCCGGTTCTTCATCGAGCGGCCGATCTTCGCCATGGTCATCGCCCTGGTGATCTCCCTGGCCTGGGCCCTGGCCATCCGCGGCCTGCCGGTGGCGCAGTATCCGACCATCGCTCCGCCGCAGGTGGGGATCGGGGCCTATTATCCGGGAGCGGACGCCGAGACGGCGCAGGAATCGGTCACCCAGGTGATCGAGCAGTCGCTGCAGGGCCTGGACCACCTGCTGTATTTCACCTCCGACAGCGAGGCCAACGGCAACATCAACATCAGCGCCGTATTCGAACCCGGGACCAATCCCGACATCGCCCAGGTGCAGGTGCAGAACAAGCTTGCCCAGGCCACCCCGCTGCTGCCCTCCGAAGTCGCCCAGCAGGGCATCGGGGTCTACAAATCCGGAGCCAGCTTCCTGCTGATCGTGGCCCTCTACGACACCACCGGGCGCTACACCGACATCGACATTTCCGACTACCTCAACAGCCGGCTGCGCGACCCGCTGTCGCGGGTCAATGGCGTCGGCAACGTCAATGTGTTCGGCGGCCAGTACGCCATGCGGATCTGGCTCGATCCGTACAAGATGAACAATTTCAAGCTGATGCCGTCGGACGTGCAAAAGGCGCTGGCGGCTCAGAACATCCAGGTGCCGGCGGGCGAGATTGGCGGCCAGCCGTCGGTGCCCAGTCAGCAGCTCGACGCCACCATCACCGCCCAGGCCCGACTGCGCACGGCCGACCAGTTCCGCAACGTGATCCTCAAGACCCAACCGGACGGCTCACAGGTGCGACTGGGCGATGTGGCCCGGGTGGAGCTGGGGGCCGACGGTTATGGCTTCGTCAGCCGGGTCAATGGCCATCCGGCCAGCGGCATGGCCATCCGCCTGGCGCCGGGGGCCAACGCCTTGCAGACCGCCGAGGCGGTCAAGAAGCGCGCCGTCGAGCTGGCGGCCAATTTCCCGCCAGGGGTCAAGCTGGCCTTCCCGGTCGACACCACCACCTTCATCAAGCTGTCGATCCGCCAGGTGGTGATCACCCTGGTGATGGCCATCCTCCTGGTCATCGGGGTGATGTTCCTGTTCCTGCAGAACTGGCGCGTGACCTTGATCCCGGCCCTGGCCGTGCCGGTGGTCCTGCTGGGCACCTTCGGGGTGCTGGCGGCTGCCGGGTTCTCGATCAATACCCTGACCCTGTTCGCCATGGTCCTGGCCATTGGCCTGTTGGTCGACGACGCCATCGTCGTGGTCGAGAACGTCGAACGGATCATGAGCGAGGAGGGCCTCAGCCCCAAACAGGCGACCATCAAGTCCATGGGCGAGATCACCAGCGCCCTGGTGGGCATCGCCCTGGTGCTGAGCGCGGTGTTTCTGCCCATGGCTTTCTTCGGCGGCTCGACCGGGGCCATCTACCGCCAGTTCTCGGTGACCATCGTCTCGGCCATGGTGCTCTCGGTGCTGGTGGCCCTGACCCTGACGCCGGCCCTGTGCGCCACCGTGCTCAAGCCGGTGGCCAAGGGCGAATTCGGCGCCCGAGGCGGGTTCTTCGGCTGGTTCAACCGCCGGTTCGCCGCCACCGTACGCCGCTATGAGGCGACCGCCGGGCGGATCATCGGTCGGCCGCTGCCGGCCCTGATCGTCTACGCCGTGGCCGTCGCGGTGATGGCGACCCTGTTCTTCACCCTGCCCAGCGCCTTCCTGCCCGAAGAGGACCAGGGGGCGCTGCTGACCAGCTTCAACCTGCCCAATGGCGCCGAGCAGGAGCGCACCGTCGCGGTGGCCAAGCAAATCGAGCACTATTATCTCACCAACGAGAAGGACACCGTCGACAGCGCCTTTCTGGTCACCGGCTTCAGCTTCAACGGCAACGGCCAGAACCAGGGCATGGCCTTCATCCACCTGAAGAACTGGCAGGACCGGCCCGGCGCCGCCAACCGCGCCCCGGCCATCGCCCAGCGGGCCAACCAGGCCTTCGCCAAGATCCGCGACGCCCAGGTGTTCGTGTTGGTGCCGCCGGCGGTGCAGTCCCTGGGCAATTCCTCCGGCTTCGACCTGGAGCTCGAGGACCAGGCGGGCCTTGGCCACGCGCGGCTGACCGACGCGCGCAAGCAGCTGATCGACATGGCCACCAAGGATCCGTTGCTGACCAATGTGCGCTTCAGCGGCCTCGACGACACCACCCAGCTGCACGTCGACATCGACCAGGCCAAGGCCGCCTCGCTGGGTCTCGATCTGGGCGATGTCAACAATACCCTGAGCGCCGCCTGGGGCGGGGCGTTCGTCAACAACTTCATCGACCGCGGGCGGGTGAAGCAGGTCTATCTGCAGGCCGACGCGCCGTTCCGCACCAGTCCGGAAGATATCGGCCGCTGGTTCGTGCGCGGGGCCAGCGGGACCATGGCCCCGTTTTCGGCCTTCACCACCTGGCGGTGGGTTACCGGGCCCTCGCAGCTGCAGCGCTACAATGGCGTCGCGGCCATGGAGATCCAGGGCCAGCCGGCCGCGGGCAAGAGCACCGGCGTGGCTCTGGCCGAGATCCAGAAACTGATCTCACGCCTGCCGCTGGGCATCGGCTTTGAATGGACCGGCATCTCCTACCAGGAGAAGCTTTCGGGAGCCCAGGCCCCGGCGCTCTACGGCATCTCCATCCTGGTGGTGTTCCTATGCCTGGCGGCCTTGTACGAAAGCTGGAGCATCCCGCTGTCGGTGATGCTGGTCATCCCGCTCGGCATCGTCGGGGCGCTCGCCGCCGCCACCTTGCGCGGCCTCTATAACGACGTCTATTTCCAGGTCGGCCTCTTAACAACCATTGGCCTCTCGGCCAAGAACGCCATCCTCATCGTGCATTTCGCCGACGAAGCCGAAAAGCGCGGCGCCAGCCCCAGGGAGGCGGCCCTGCAGGCGGCCAGGCTGCGTCTTCGCCCGATCCTGATGACCTCGATGGCTTTCATCGCCGGGGTGTTCCCCCTGGCCGTCTCCACCGGGGCCGGGGCCGGCAGCCAGAACGACATCGGCACCGGGGTCATCGGCGGCATGCTCACGGCCACGGTCCTGGCGGTGTTCTTCGTGCCGCTGTTCTTCGTCGGCGTGCGCTCGATCTTCCGCACCCGGGCGCGGCCTGCGCCGATCGCGAGACCGGCCGAATGAAGCGCCTGGCCTGCGCCCTGATGGCCGCCTGCGCGCTGGGCGGTTGCATCGACCTGGCGCCGACTTATCGGCGACCGGCCAGTCCGGTCCCGCAACGCTTTCCCACCGGCCCGGCCTATGCGCCGGCGCCGGCGACGCCCACCCCGATCGTGGGCTGGCGGGAGTTCTTTTCGGATCCGAAGCTCAAGGCGGTGATCGAGCAGGCCCTGGCCAACAACCGCGACCTGCGCCTGGCCGTGGCCAATATCGCCGCCGCCCGGGCCCAGTATCACGTCCAGCGCGCCGCCCTGTTTCCCACCGTGACCGCCGGAGCCAGCGCCACCTATGGCCAGGAGCCGTTGAGCGTGGTCAGCGGCGGGGCCGTGGCTCCGGGGCAATCGAGCGAGTTCAACGAGCGCCTGTACAATGTGGGGATCAACGCCGCCTGGCAGCTCGACCTGTTCGGCAAGGTGCGCGACATGACCCGCGCCGTCCAGGAACAGTATTTCGCCACCCGCGAGGCTCGCGACGAGGCTCAGCTGGTCCTCGTGGATGAGGTGGCCACCGACTATCTGACCCTGCGCGCCGATCAGGCCCTGCTGGCCATCGCCCGCGCCACCCTGGCCAGCGGCCAGGCCAGCCTCGACCTCACCCAGCATCGCCTCAGCGCCGGCGTCGCCTCGGGGCTGGACGTCTCCCAGGCCCAGACCACCGTCGACCAGGCGCGTTTCGATGTCGCCCGCCTGACCACCCAGACCGCCCAGGACCGCAACGCCCTTGAGCTGGTGGTCGGCGCGCCGGTCGCCGACGTCAATCTCCCGGCCGACATGGAAGGCGAAGTGGTGGTCCTCGATCGCCTGCCGGCGGCCGTGTCCTCGCAGGTGCTGCTCGAGCGCCCCGACGTGCTTCAGGCCGAGGACGCCCTGCGCGCCGCCAACGCCAACATCGGCGCGGCGCGGGCCAATTTCTTTCCCCAGATCTCGCTCACCGGTTCGGGGGGCCTGACCAGCCTGGCTCTGTCGACCCTGTTCAAAGGCGCGTCCGAGACCTGGTCGTTCGTGCCCGCCGTCAGCCAATCGATCTTCAACGGCGGGGCCAATGTCGGCAATCTCGCCCTGGCCAAGGCCCAGCGGGACGCCAGCGTGGCCACCTATGAGAAGGCCATCCAGACTGCGTTCCGGGAGGTCGCCGACGCCCTGGCCCAGCGCGGCACCATCGACGAGCAGGTGGCCGCCCAGACCGGCCTCTCCGATTCCGCCCGTCAGTACCTGGCCCTGGCCGACGCGCGCTACCAGCGCGGGGCCGACACCTATCTCAATGTGCTCATCGCCCAGCGCACCTATTACACCGCCCAGCAGACCCTGGTCAGCGCGCGCCTGGCCAAGTCGCTCAACCTGGTGACCCTGTACGGTGTTCTGGGCGGGGGCCTGAACACGCCCCGCCCTGGAGGGTGAAATGACCGCCCTTGTTGAGCGCCTGGGCTACGGGCCCGACGCGCGGCTGCTGATCGTCAACTGCGACGATCTCGGCTCCAGCCACAGCGCCAACACCGCCATCGCCCGGGCCATCACCGAGGGCGTGGCCACCAGCGCCACCCTGATGGTCCCCTGTCCGTGGGCGCGGGAGGCGGCGCGCCTCCTGGCCGGGGCCGAGATCGGTGTCCACCTGACCTTCACGGCCGAATATCCCGGCTACCGCTGGCGCTCGCTCACCGGCGCGGCCTCGCTGCACGACGCCGACGGCTTCCTGCCGGCCACGGCGGCCGAGGCCATCGCCAAGGCCGACCCCGAGGATATCCGCGCCGAAGGCCGCGCCCAGATCGACCGGGCCCTGGCCTGGGACGTCGACGTCACCCACCTGGATTCGCACATGGGCGTGGTCCAGATCGACGCCCGCCTGTTCGACATCTACCTCGGCCTGGCGGTGGAATACGCCTTGCCGCTGCGCATGGTCGGCGCCAGCGCCGACCGCCGGTTTGGCTTCGAGGCCCGGCGGCGGGCGGCCGAGCGCGGGGTGATTTTCACTGACCACTTCCTGGATCCGTGGGGCCGCGACCTGCGCGGCCTGTTCTGCGAGCGCATGCCCACGCTCAAGTCGGGCGTCAGTGAGATCTACGGTCATCCGGTGGACGACGGCCCCGAACTGCGGGGCTACGATCCCGAAAGCCCGGATGTGCGTGTCGCCGATGGCCACACGCTCAACGACCCCGAGATCGCCACGCTGTTGACCGTCGCCGGCGCGATCCCGATCAGTTACCGGCCACTGCGCGACCTGCAGCGGGCGGGAGTCAGCCGCGGAAATTGAGCTCGATCTTCACCCCGTCCGGATCGCGAAAGAATATCTGCCGGATGTCGGAAGCGGGGACGACGAGCTCGTGGAAGGCGATCCCCTTCGCCTCGAGGCGAGATCGCGTGGCCTCGAAGTCCTCCGCCTCGAAGGCGAAGTGGTCGAACCGGCCCGTGTCCTGGCTATCAGAAGCCATGCCGGCGACCAGATGCACCACCGGCCGGCCGCCGAGGTAGAGCCAGGCCCCGGGCACGCCAAAAGCTGGCCGCTGGCCGTCGGTCATGCCCAGGGTCTCGACATAGAACGCCCGCGACCGCTCCAGATCGGCGCAATTGATGTTGACGTGATCGAGGCCGCGCAGCGCCATGGGGTCAGATCTCCGCTCGAGCGAAGGACAGTTCGCCCCGTTCGCGTGGGCGTCAAGGCGGGTTTCGAGCGGCCGCCGCCGTTGGCGCCAAGATTCCGACCTTTCTCTTGCTTGCCGGGGTTTGGCGTCGTTAGGGTCGTAAGTTGCGATCAGGGGGCGGGATCGCCAGTACATGTCCGACGTCTTCATCTCCTACGCCAGGTCGACAGAGACCCAGGCTCGCCAGATCGGCGAGGCTCTGCGGGCGCTCGGCTATGGCGTGTGGCGCGATGACGAGATCCCCGCTCACCGGGCCTATGCCGACGTCATCCGTGAGCGGATGAACGAAGCCAAGGCGGTGGTGGTGGTGTGGTCGGCCGAAGCGGTGAAGTCGCAATGGGTGCGCTCGGAGGCCGAGCGGGCGCGGGCCGAGGACAAGCTGGTCCAGCTCTCCGTCGACGGGGCCGAACTGCCGATGCCCTTCGATCAGGTCCAGTGCGCCGACATGAACGGCTGGTCCGGCGGCGCCGATCATCCTGGCTGGCGCAAGGTGGCTGACAGCGTCGCCGCTTTGATCAACGGCGGGGCCGAGCCGAACTCACCCGCGCAGGCGGCCCGCCCGCGTCCCAAGCTCTCTATCTGCGTGCTGCCGTTCGCCAACATGAGCGGCGACGCCGAGCAGGAATATTTCAGCGACGGCATCAGCGAGGACATCATCACCGACCTTTCCAAAGTCTCGGCCTTGTCGGTGGTGGCGCGCAACACCGCTTTCACCTTCAAGGGCAAGAGCGTCGAGGTGCCGCAGGTCGCCCGCCAGCTTGGGGTCAGCCACGTTCTGGAAGGCAGCGTGCGCAAGGCCGGCGGCCGCGTGCGCATCACCGCCCAGCTCATCGACGGCGCCGCCGGCGACCACCTGTGGGCCGAGCGCTATGACCGCTACCTGACCGACATCTTCGCCCTCCAGGACGAGATCTCCGAAGCCATCGTCAAAGCTTTGAAGCTGAAGCTGCTCCCGGAAGAGAAGAAGGCCATCGAGCGGCGCGGCACCGACAGCGCTGAGGCCTACGACCTCTATCTGATGGCGCGCCAGCACAGATGGATGGGCAACGACGGCGATCCGCGCCTGCTGGAATCGGTCATCCGCCTGTGCGGCAAGGCGATCGAGATCGACCCGAGCTACGCCCACGCCTGGACCCTGATCGGGACCGCGCAGGCGAGTCTGCGCTTCCGGTTCGGGCGAGGCGACACCGACGGGTCGGTGGCGATCGACAAGGCGCTGGCGCTCGATCCCAACCTCGCCGAGGCCCACGCCGCCAAGGCGGGAATTCTGCGGAGCGAGGGCCGCTATGAGGAGGCCTGGAAGGATGTCGAGATCGCGCTGCGTCTCGACCCCGAGTGCTACGAGGCGAACAACATCGCCGCCACTTTGTGTTTCAGCCAGGGGCGCATCGCCGACGCCGTTCCCTACTATGAAAAGGCGGCGGCGCTGATGGAGACCTATGTAACGTCCTGTGCGTTGCTCATCACCTGCTACACGGCGCTGGGCGATGCCGAACGGGCCACCCGGGCGGCTCGCATGACCCTCGACCGCGCCGAGGCGGTCCTGGCCCAGGACCGTAACAATGGGATGGCCATGGGCTACGGCGTGGGCGCCTTGGCGCGGCTAGGCGAAGCGGACCGGTGCCGCGACTGGATCCGCCGCGCCCTGCTGATCGATCCGGACAATCAGACCATGCGCTACGATTTTGCCTGCGCCCTCGGCGCTCATCTTAAGGACATCGACGGCGCCCTGGAGTTGCTCGGGCCCCACCTCGCGCAGGTGACCCGTTACGACCTGGATTGGGCCAAGATCGACCCGGACTTCGATCCGATCCGCGAGGACCCGCGCTTCCAGGCCATGATCGCCGCGGCCGAGACCCGCCTCGCGGCGCAAGAAGCGGCCGCCAAAGGGCTACCGGCGACTTAGCGAATGTCCGACGTCTTCATTTCCTACGCCAGGTCCACGGAGGCCCAGGCTCGCCAGATTGGCGAAGCTCTGCGGGCGCTGGGCTATGGCGTGTGGCGCGATGACGAGATCCCGGCGCACCGGGCCTACGGCGAAGTCATCGAGGAGCGGCTCCGGACGGCCAAGGCCGTGATCGTGGTCTGGTCGGCGGAAGCGGCCAAGTCGCAGTGGGTGTTTTCCGAAGCCAATCGCGCCCGCGAGGACGGCAAACTGGTGCAGCTCACGCTCGACCCCATCCGACTGCCGATGCCATTTGACACCATCCAGTGCGCCGACCTGGCCGGCTGGGAGGGTGATACGGCCGCCCCCGGCTGGCGCAAGGTGGCCGACAGCGTCGCCGCTTTGATCAACGGTCGGGCCGCGCAGGACTCTTCGTCCGCGCCGGCCGCTCGCTCGCGCCCCAAGCTGTCGATCTGCGTGCTGCCGTTCGCCAACATGAGCGGCGACGCCGAGCAGGAATATTTCGCCGACGGCATTTCGGAAGACATCATTACCGCGCTCTTGAAGCTCCTGCCGCTGTTCGTCATCGCGCGAAATTCGTCGTTCACCTTCAAGGGCAAGAATGTCCATGTCGGCGAAGTCGGTAAAAGTCTTGGCGTGCGCTACATCCTCGAAGGCAGCGTGCGCAAAGCGGGCGATCGGGTGCGGATCACTGCGCAGCTTATCGACTCGACGACCGGCGGGCACCTTTGGGCAGAGCGGTTCGACCGCGAGCTCACTGACGTTTTCGCCGTTCAAGACGATGTGGCGGACCATATCGTCTCGGCCCTC
>DASXMK010000098.1:0-4753 GCA_036495705.1 Caulobacteraceae bacterium
CCCACCGCACATCGGCAGGGCGGAGGCCCCGGCGGGATTGGGAAAATTGAACACCGCGCCGATGTCGCGGCCGCCGGAATAGCCGCCGGCCCGGGCCATGGACGAGCCGAGCGCATCCTCGATCTCCACGCCCAGCGCCAGCAGCAGGGGGCGAGAGCGATAATAGCCGCACACGGCGTCATTGGGGTCGGTCAGAGTCAGGCCAAGCAGCACCTGGGCGAGGTCATGCCCGCGCGCCGAAAACTGATAGAAAATCTTCTTTTCGGGAACGAGGGTCTGCTCTTCCAGCTCATCGAGCGCACGTGAGACCTGGACCAGAAAAGCTACTCTTCGCCAGTCGACGCCTTGCGTGAGGTCGCGGCGTGAAAGGTCGTTCACCGGGCCATCGCCAGCAGTTCAGCCAGCACTCGATCATTGATCGGCGGCTCGCCAACGGTGATGCGGAAATAGCCGTCGCCGAAACGGATCGGCCGCACGATCAGGCCGGCGGCCAGCAGGCGCTCGAAAACCTGATCGATCGGGCCGGGCGAGCGCACAAAGACAAAATTGGCCTGCGAAGCGGTGTGGAACAGTCCGGCTTCGGTCAGGGTCCGCTCCATCCGCGCGCGCTCGGCGGTCACCGCCTCGACGCCACGCCGCATATGCGCCTGATCGCCCAGGGCGGCGATGGCCGCCGCCTGAGAGGCGCTGGTCAGATTGAACGCCGGCCGCAGGCGGTCGAAGGCGTCCAGCACCTCCGGCCCTGAGGCGACGCCATAGCCGATCCGCAGGCCCGCCAGGCCGTAGGCCTTGGAAAAAGTGCGCGTCAGCAGGAATACCCCGCCCCAGCCCTCCAGCAAATCCAGGGCTCCGCCCTCATCGTGGAATTCGACGTAAGCCTCGTCGAGCAGCACGACGGTTTCCAGGGGCGTCGCCTCGAGAATGGCCTCGAGGTCGCTCCGTGGCGTGCGGTTTCCGGTCGGGTTATTGGGCGTGCACAGGGCCAGGGCCTTCGGCCGCGCGCCAAGGGCGCGACGAACGGCGGCCACATCGATGGCGAAACTCTCGTCGCGGGGAATATCGATGATCGTGGCCCCGGCCGAGCGGGCGAAGATCTCATAGCTTGGAAAGGTCGGCCGCGAGAGCAAAAGGGCGTCCCCGGGCGAGAGGTAGGCGCGGAAGAAATAGTCGATCAGGGCTTCTGAGCCGGGTCCGGCGGCCACCCTGTCGAGGGGCGCCCCCAGATGGAGCGCCAAGGCCCGCCGCAAGGCCAGCGAGGTCGAGTCCGGATAGCTTCCCGCCTCACTGAGCGCCCACAGGGCTGCGTCGATGGCCGCCGGACTGGGTCCGAATGGATTTTCGTTGCTCGACAGCTTGGCGAAAGTCGGCCGCTTCAGACGTCTTCGCGCCAGTTCCGGGGTCATCCCGGGTTCATAGGGGACGATGGCGTCGAGGGCGCCGCGCGCCCGCGGACGGGGGGCGCCGGGCGTGAGTCTGGCGAGACCGGTCATGGCCAAATCCTACGCCCGCCTAACGAAATGTGTTGTCTTATATGCCTGAATTATCCTCTGATCCGATAGGAGATACCAAGTTCACCAAAAGAAATGGAAGAATTTACCGATCAAGCTTCCGGGTTCGAGCCGCAAGCCAAACCGTCGCGGGGCGGTGGAATTGAACCTATATGACGGTGAGGCAGGACCACGGAGGCGCGCATGAGCAAGGTCACTTATGAGATCGTCGAGCACGACGGCGGCTGGGCGTACCGGGTCGACGGAGTCTATTCGGAGACCTTTCGCACCCACGATGGGGCGCGCGCCGCCGCCCAGCGCGCGGCCGGCGAACAGCGCGTGCCCGGCGAAGAAGCCGGCATCTCCTGGGAGGATGGCGAGGGCCACTGGCACAACGAGGTGGCCGAGGGCAGCGATCGTCCGATCACCGAGGTCGAGGACTGAGCCGCCGGCGCGGCGAAGCGTTGACGCGTGAGCCCGTCGCCACCAAGGCCTTGAGCCAAATTTCGTAAAAATTCAGCCGGTTCGTCCGACTGCCGTCTGCATGTCGGCGTTGGTCATGCCAAAAATCTGGGCGAAAGGCGAGGCCGCGGTCGGATCCCAGGCATGGCGTGAGCCGATGGTGATGCCGCCGTCGACGATGAGGTGCGTGCCGGTGACGAACTGCGAGTCATCGCTGGCGAGATAGAGCGCCGCCGCGGCGATGTCGGTCGGCAGGCCAGGTTTGGGCACAGGCTGGGCCACGGCGGCGTTCTGAGCCACCATGGCCGCCATCTGATCGGCCCCCTCGCGCGGCATGCCAAGGGCGGTCCCGAAGATCGAGGTGGCGATCAAGCCCGGGCAGATGGCGTTGACCCGGATCTTCAGCGGCGAAAGCTCGGCCGCGGCGCAGCGGCTCATGTGGATCACGGCCGCCTTGGCGGTGGAATAGGCCAGGGGTCCCCAGCCGGCCTGCAGGCCGGCGATCGAAGCGGTGTTGATGATCGAGCCGCTGCCGCGCGCCAGCATCAGCGGCCGGGCGTGCTTCATCCCGAGCGCCGGGCCGCGCACCAGCACGGCGAATATGGCGTCCCAGCCCTCGCCGGTCAGGGTCTCGAGCCCGCCCGGCATGCCGGCGTGGCCGGCGTTGTTGAACAGGATGTCCAGGCCGCCAAACGTCTGCTCCGCGAGCGTGCAGGCGGCGGCGATCTCGTCTTCCGAGGTCACATCGCAGTGGGCGTAGCGCAGCGAATCCGCGAAGCGCTGCTCGAGGGCCTGGCCCTTGGCGTCCTGGAGGTCGGCCGCCACCACCTTCGCGCCTTGCGCGATGAACAGCTCCACGGTTCCCAGGCCAATGCCCGAACAGCCGCCGGTGATGAGGGCGATCTTGCCCGCCAGACGTCCAGCCATGCGTGGCTCCTGAATTTCAGTCGACCGTGACCACGACCTTGCCCATGGCCTTGCGCGCCGCCAGATGGGCGATGGCCTCGCCGGCCCGCTCCAGGGGGAAGCGTTCGGAGACGTGGGGCTTGATCTTGCCGGCGGCGTACAGATCCATGAGCTCGGCTACATTGCGCCGGTGACCGGCCGGATCGCGGGCCACGGCCGCACCCCAGAACACGCCGACGATGTCGCAGCTTTTGAGCAGCGCGAGATTGAGCGGGATGCGCGGGATGCCGGCCGGGAAGCCGATGACCAGGAACCGGCCCTCCCAGGCGGTGGCGCGCAACGCCGCCTCGGCGTAATCGCCGCCGACCCCGTCATAGACCACGTCGGCGCCGGACGCGCCGCAAGCCTGTTTGAATAGGTCGGCCAAGGCTTTCTGGCCGTCGCGGTCGAACGGACCGGTCGGATAGACCACGCCGCTCACCGCTCCATGCTCCAGGGCCAGATCGACTTTGGTCTGGGACGAGGCGGCAGCGACCACGCTGGCGCCCATGGCCGCGCCCAATTCCACAGCGGCCAGGCCCACCCCGCCGGCCGCGCCCAGGACCAGCAGGGTCTGGCCGGCTTTGAGGTGTCCGCGGTCCTTCAGGGCGTAGTACGAAGTGCCATAGGTCATCAGGAAGGCCGCCGCCTCGTCGAAGGGCATGGAGGCGGGAATGGGCGTCAGCCGCGAGGCTTCCACCGCGATCTCCTCGGCCATGCCACCGCTGCCGCTGTTGCCGAGCACACGGTCACCGACCTTGAGATGGGTGACGCCCTCGCCGACATGCTTGACCACGCCGGAGATCTCTCCGCCCGGCGAGAACGGGCGCGGCGGCTTGAACTGGTATTTGTCCTCGATGATCAGCACGTCGGGATAGTTGACCCCGCAGGCCTTGATCTGGACCACCGCGCACCCGGGCCTGGCCTCGAGATCCGGCACGTCCCGCATGACCAGCTTGTCGGGTCCGCCGACCTCGACGCTCAGCAGCGCCTTCATGACTTCGCCTCTTTGATTTGTTTTTCGCGCCGGCGACGCTATCCGAAGGCGCGTGAGCGCGAAACCCTATGGAGCGGCAAGCTTGAACAACCGACAGGTGACGATGGCGATCCACGGCGGCGCGGGCGCCCTGGTCGACAGGGACTACAGCCGCGAAGTCGCCCACATGCGCTCGCTGGTTGAGGCGGGCCGCGAACGCTTGCTGGCCGAGGCCGCGGCCCTTGAGGTAGTGGTGGAGACGGTCGCCGCCCTGGAAGCTTCGGGGCTCTATGTGGCGGGCCGCGGGGCCTCACCGAACACGGCGGGGGTCTACGAGCTTGACGCCTCGGTGATGGACGGGCGCACCCGGCGGGCCGGCGCGGTGGCCGCGCTGCAAGGCTTTACCGCGCCGGTCCGCGCGGCCCTGGCCGTGATGCAGGCGAGCCCGCATGTGATCCTGGCGGGCGAGGGCGCTGCGGCCTTCGCCGCCGAGCAAGACCTGGAGACCATCGCCGATGCCGAGGCCTGGTTCACCCGGGTCGGTTCGGGTCGCCGACAGGAGGCCCTGGCCACCGGCACCGTCGGCTGCGTGGCCTGCGATCAGGCCGGCGGCCTGGCGGCCGCCACCTCCACTGGCGGGGTGTTTGGCAAAATGCACGGCCGGGTGGGGGACAGCCCCATTCCCGGAGCCGGGGTGTGGGCGGACGAATTCGCGGCCGTTTCGTGCACGGGGACCGGCGAGATGTTCCTGCGCGCGGCGGCGGCCGCCCAGGTGGCCCACAGGGTCGCCTTCGCCGGCGAGGACCTGGCGGCGGCGGCCGCCGCCGCGCTGGCCGATGTGCGGGCGCTGGGCGGGGAGGGCGGGCTGATCGCCGTCAACCGG
>DASXMK010000099.1:0-1527 GCA_036495705.1 Caulobacteraceae bacterium
CCCCCCTCCCGGCTTCGCCGGCCCTCCCCCCGTAAACGGGGGGAGATGGGGTAGAGGTTATCCATGGCCGCCTCCGGCGCCGAACGCCTCGGCCGCCGCGTGGATGGCGGCGCGGATGCGCGGATAGGTCCCGCAGCGGCAGACATTGCCGGCCATGGCGGCGTCGATCTCGGCGTCGCTCGGCCCCGAGGTTTTGGCGATCAGGGCCGCGGCGCTCATGATCTGGCCGCTCTGGCAATAGCCGCACTGCACCACCTGGGCGTCCAGCCAGGCTTTCTGCACCGCCGCGCCGGGCCGGGTGTCGCCGACCGCCTCGATGGTCAGGACCTGCCCCGTGCCGACGCTTTCCAGGCTGCGCATGCACGACCGCGCCGGTTTGCCGTCGATCCACACCGTGCACGCGCCGCACAAACCGACGCCGCAGCCGAATTTGGTCCCGGTGAGGCCAATGATGTCGCGCAGGACCCACAGCAGCGGCGTGTCGGCGTCGGCCTCGAGCTTATGGGCCGCGCCGTTGACGTGCAGGGTTGCGCTCAAACCGTCCCTCCCTGCGGCCACCATAGCCTCTCCCAAAGGGAGCGGAAGGGGCCCTGATCCTCCCCTGCGGAGCGGGGGAGGGGGACCGCGAAGCGGTGGAGGGGGCGATTGCAGCGCGGTGCGGTCGCCGCCCCCCTCCCGGCTTCGCCGGCCCTCCCCCCGTAAACGGGGGGAGATCTGCAAGGTGAGGTTACGCCGCCAGGCAGGTCACCCGGACCCCCAACGCTTCGGCGGCGCCGGCCAGCCGACGATCCAAGGTCACCAGCGTATGATCGCCGCGCCGGCAGGCGGCGAGGTGCAGGGCGTCCGGCGCCCGCAACCCCAGCTCGAACCGGCGCACGAGCATGCTGGCCAGCAGAAAGTCCGCCGGCTGAAAGGCGAACTCCGACGTCGATGTCGATCTCCAGGAGTCGAATTTGGCCAGCCGCTCGGTCGCGACGACCTCGGTGACTAGGTTCATCCGTACCAAGCGTGAGATCGCCGAGGCTGTTTCGGCGGCTGCGAACTCGCCGACCATCAACGGTTCGGCCGGCGCCAAAAAAAACCTGTCAACCTCCGGACTCGTGGCTTCCGCGATCAGCGTCGGCACGACGACGCTGGCGTCCAGGTACAGGGTCACGAAAGGGGATCGTCATAGATCATGTTCAGCAATTCGACCGAGTTCGGCGCCTTACCCTTCGGCGTGATACGACCAGCTATCAGCTGCTGGTAGGAGGTCGCCGTCGCTTCTGGCGCTTTGCCCGCGGTCGGCCGCAACTCGGCCACCGGCTTGCCGTGGCGGGTGATGATCACTTCCTCGCCGGCCATGGCCTTATCGATCAGCCTGGGCAATCCGGCCTTGGCGTCGGCGACGCTGTAGGTGGTCATGGCGTGTCTCCAGAAATTATGTCCATAGTTATGGTCATAAAGCGACATTCACAAGTCTTCGCCGCTATGCACCGCCCCCGTCCCCAACCCTACCGTCATCGCCGGGCGTCAGTCCCGGTGATC
>DASXMK010000100.1:0-4373 GCA_036495705.1 Caulobacteraceae bacterium
CTGGCTCGATCCGCTGGCGCGGCGATACGCCTCGCGCGGGGCGCTGGGACCCAGCGTCCGCCGGGCCGGACGGTGGCTGCGCGCCGGCACCCGCGAGGAGCTGTTCGAATCCACCATGGCCATTTGGCCGCAGCCTTCGGCCTTGCTCGGTGGCTTAGGCTGCGAGCGGCCGGCCCGAGCCGATACGCCGGCGTTCGACAACGTCGTCGAACCGATGCTCTGGCGGGATACGCTCGGCTATCTGCCGGGCGACATACTGTGCAAGGTTGACCGGGCGGCGATGGCCAATGGCCTGGAGACCCGCGTGCCTCTGCTCGACCTGGATGTGGTCGCCCTGGCATGGCGGGCGCGACCGTCAATGAAAGTCAACGGCGGCCAGACCAAGGTGCTGTTGCGTCGCCTTTTGGCCCGATACGTCCCGCCGGAACTCACCGAACGGCCGAAAGTCGGTTTCACCGTTCCTCTCCATGAATGGCTGACCGGCGGGCTCCGAGACTGGGCGCGCGATCTGCTCGATCCCAGACGTATTCGCCGCCAAGGCGTGCTTGACGTCAGGCCCGTAGAGGCCGCCTGGCGGCAACTGAATGCTGGCGACTCCGGCGTTGGGGCCCGGATCTGGGCGGTTCTGATGTTTCAGTCGTGGATGGCCGCTCGCGGCCGATAACCCGACCTTGATGCGGCGGCGTCCGGCCGCCAATGTCGCGGGCGCGACCGATCGTCGGCGGGGCCTGGCCATGCGACTGCTCATTACCGGAAGCGCCGGGTTCATCGGCTTCCATCTCGCCCGGCGGCTCCTGGAGGAAGGTCATGAGGTCCTGGGGATCGACGGCCTGACCGCCTACTACGACGTCGGGCTCAAGCGCGCGCGTCATGCTCTGCTCAAGCGCCACCAGGGATTCACTGAAAGCATCTTGATGCTCGAGGACATGTCGGCGCTTGCCCAGGCGACGACCGGTTTTCGTCCACAGGTCATCGTCCATTTGGCCGCCCAGGCGGGGGTTCGTTACAGCCTGGAAGATCCGCGCGCCTATATCGAGGCCAATCTTGTGGGCGGCTTCAATGTCCTCGAGGCCGCCAAGGGAGTCGAAGCGGAACACCTGCTGTTCGCCTCGACAAGCTCTGTATACGGAGCAAATTCAGAAATGCCATTTCGCGAGCATGACCGCACGGCATTTCCGGTGTCACTGTATGCGGCGACCAAGGGCGCCGGCGAACAGCTTTCCCACAGCTACAGTCACCTGTGGGGCATACCGACGACCGTTTTCAGGTTCTTTACGGTCTATGGCCCCTGGGGCCGACCGGACATGGCGCTGTTCAAGTTCGTACGCAGCATTGGGCGCGGCGAGCCGATCGATGTCTACAACGGCGGCGAAATGGAACGCGACTTCACCTATATCGACGACCTCGTCGAGGCGGTGCGGCGCCTGATCGCGACGCCGCCGAAATTGCACCACCCGGTCGCTGGGGATTCCCTAAGTCCGGCGGCCCCCTGGAGGATCGTCAATATCGGCCGCGGCGAGCCTGTCGGGCTGATGACGCTGATTGCCGAGACCGAGCGCGCCCTTGGCCGGCGGGCGCAACTCAATCTCCTGCCCATGCAACCGGGCGATGTGAAACGCACCTTCGCCGACGCCACCCTGCTGGAGACGTTGACGGGATACCGGCCTTCGACGCCGATCGGGGAGGGTGTGGACGCCTTTTGCCAATGGTACGCGGACTACTACGGCTGACCGGAAATCAGGGCCCGAGCCCGTTCGAAAATGGCTTCGAACATGGCAGCGGTGAGCCGGCCGGTATTCGTGTTGAGGCGTGAGCAGTGATAGCTGCTGATCAGGCTATATCGACTCAGGTTCGATTCCACGCCGTGGCCGCGACTGGGCGCCGGCCGTTCGCCCAAGGCGCGAATGACGTTGCGCCTGGCGACTTCGCCCAGGGCGATTATGACTTCCAGCTTCGGCAGGGCCTCGATCCTGGCGGTCAGGAACGGCCGGCAGGCGGCTTCCTCGGCCGGCGTGGCCTTGTTGGCCGGCGGCGCGCAGCGCACGGCGTTGGTGATCATGCAGTCGGTCAGGCGCAGGCGATCATCGATCGCGGCCCCGTAGGATCCGGCGGCGAAACCAAACTTGATCAGGGTCTCATAGAGTAGCACCCCGGCGAAATCACCGGTGAACGGGCGTCCCGTGCGGTTCGCTCCGGTCCGACCGGGGGCAAGTCCGACCACCAGCAGCCGCGCCTGCGGGTCGCCGAACGACGGCGCGGGACCGTTGAACCAGTCTGGATGCTCGGCCTGATTCTGCTGGCGGTACGCCACCAGCCGGGGGCAAATCGGACAGTCACGCGGTGGCTCGGCGGGGCCGGTGGCAGGCGCCCTAGGGTCCGCCGCCAGGCTCATGACACAATGCGCCGTGGAGAGGCTCCGGTGACAAGACCTGCAGGGCTGGCCGAACTCGATCGCATGGCGGTCATCGCTCTTGGCTCCAATCTCGCCGGGGCCTATCCCACGCGCGAGGCGCTGCTGGAAGCCGCCCTGGCGGCGATGGCCGATTTCGGGATCGCCGTGCAGGCCCGCTCCTCATGGTGGCGTTCCTTGGCTTGGCCGGACCCGTCCCGGCCGGAATATTTGAATGGTGTCGCCTTGGTTCGACCTGATCTACCGCCCAAGGAACTCTTAAGCCGCCTGAAAGCGCTCGAGCGCGCCTTCGGCCGTCGGCGGGAGCACATTCATGGCGACCGCACCCTGGACCTTGATCTGATCGCCCATGGCCGGACCCGGCTGGACGAACCCGGCCTCGCGCTTCCCCATCCCCGCGCCGCCGAACGCCTGTTTGTGATGGGCCCATTGGCCGAGATCGCTCCAGGCTGGCGCCACCCCCTGACCGGGGAAACGGCGCAGGTCCTGGCGGGCCAGGCGCCTGTCGGCGCCGACGCCAGACCGGTCGCGCCCGGCCGTGCGGCGTTGCACAATAAGGGCGGGGACGCTATCTAAGGATCGAATTCCCCACATCTCGCGAGATACCATGGCCCGCGTCACCGTCGAAGACTGCGTCACCCGCGTCCCCAATCGTTTCAACCTTATCCTGTTGGCGGCCAATCGCGCCCGGGCGATCGCCGCTGGCGGCCCACTGATGGTCGATCGCGACAACGACAAGAACCCGGTCGTGGCGCTGCGCGAGATTGCCGACGACGTGGTTAACCCGGAAGACCTGCGTGAGACTCTGATCTCCAGTCTGCAGCGGGTCGACGAGCATTCGGAAGCCGAAGAGGAAGCCGAAACCCTGGCCCTGCTGGCCGATCCGACGCACTCGCGGATGAGTGAACAGGAGCTGGTGCGAGCCTTGCAAAGCGACCGCGACGGCGGCCAGGAGGAGCGCTACTGAGTCTCGAGCATCCAGAGACTCTAAGCCCGCAGGCGACGCCGCCCCCGCTCGCCACCGCTCCGTCGCCCGCGCTCCGTCCCGTCAAGGGCGAGCCACGGAAGTTCCTGCGCCAGTATGAGCTGATCGAGCGCGTCCGCGCCTATGATCCCAGCGCTGACGAAGCGCTGCTCAATCGCGCCTATGTCTACACGATGCGCATGCACGGCAGCCAGACGCGGGCGTCGGGGGATCCGTATTTCGCTCACCCGATCGAGGTGGCCGGGATCCTGACCGACTATAAGCTCGACACGGCGACCATCGTCACTGCCCTGCTTCACGACGTCATCGAGGATACCGAGGCGCAGAGAGCCGATGTCGATCGCCTGTTCGGCGAGGAGATCGGCGAACTGGTCGAAGGCGTGACCAAGCTCTCGCGCCTGGAGGCGTCGGCCGACCACAAGCGCCAGGCCGAGAACCTGCGCAAGTTCATCCTGGCGGTGTCGCGCGACGTGCGGGTGCTGTTGGTCAAGCTCGCCGACCGCCTTCACAACATGCGCACGCTGCATTTCATCACCAACGCGGCCAAGCGCGAGCGGATCGCCCGGGAAACCCTCGACATCTACGCGCCCCTGGCGCGGTCCATCGGCTGCCATCGCATCTGTTCTGAACTCGAGGAGTTGGCGTTCAGCCACCTCAATCCGGTCGCCCGCGATGCGATCATCAGGCGCCTGGACGCCCTGCGCGCCCGCCAGGGTAAGTCGGTGGCCCTGGCCAGCGAGGAGATCGTCAAACAGCTCAGGGACGCCGGCATCCCGGCGCGTGTGGTCGGGCGCGAAAAAAACGCGTTTTCGATCTGGCGCAAGCTGCAGCGCAAGTCCCTGGGCTTTGCGCAACTGTCCGACATCTACGCGTTTCGGGTGATCGTCGACAGCGAGGATGATTGCTACCGGGCCCTGGGAGTCATCCATCGGGCGTGGTCCATGGTTCCGGATCGCTTCAAGGACTTCATTTCCACTC